>JAXHUI010000055.1:0-13512 GCA_034189745.1 Pseudomonadota bacterium | reverse complement strand
CGGATTGCACTTGGCAACCCTGTCGGCGCATCATAACCAATGCCCGGCGGGAATCGAACCATTTCCCCCTCCTACAGTCGTAGCGGGCAGAGATTCATCCGATCCCTTTCAGGCGAGGTGCCATGCGATCACGTTTGCGTTTCCAACTCAGCCAGGTGCTGCTGCTGTTGTGTCTGCTGCTGTCGAGCCTGACGGCACAGGCGCAGATCATCAAAAGTCCGCTCGACACCCGAGCCTACCGGCCGCTCGAGCTGGACAACGGCTTGAGGGTCATTTTGGTATCCGACCCCAAAAGCGACCAGGCCGCGGTGTCGATGAATATCGAGGTGGGCTCCAATGCCAACCCCGCCGACCGGCCGGGTCTGGCCCACTTTCTCGAGCACATGCTGTTTCTGGGCACGGAAAAATACCCGCAGGCGGACGGCTATCAAACCTTCATCAGCTCCCATGGGGGCAGCCACAACGCCTTCACCGCCTACGACAACACCAACTTCTTCTTCAGTGTGGAGGACTCCGCCCTGCCCGATGCCATGGACCGCTTTGCGCAGTTTTTTATCGCGCCGTTGTTCAACCCCGACTATGTGGAGCGGGAGCGGCATGCGGTGGAATCGGAGTTTCAGGCCAATCGCCGCGACGACGGCCGGCGCATCCATGAGGCCAGCAAGCAGGTGTTGAACCCGGAACACCACTACAGCCGTTTTGTCGTTGGCAATCTGAAAACGCTTTCCAACAGCGATGACAGCGAGATCCGCGAGGCGCTGGTCCGCTTCCATGAACGCTATTACTCCGCCAACCTGATGACGCTTGCGGTGCTCGGGAGCGCGCCGCTGGATACGCTGGAGCAGTGGGTCCGAGCCACCTTCAGCGCCATTCCCAATCGCCACGCCGAACCGTTTGTCGACACCGCCCCCCTGTTCGAGCCCGACCGCCTGCCGGCCCAGCTCAATATCGAGACGCTGCGGGATACGCGCCAGCTGAGCCTGAGCTTCCCGCTGCCGCCCTACCGGGAGCACTGGCGGCAGAAGCCGCTCTACTACCTGAGCAGCCTGCTTGGGTATGAGGGCAAAGGGAGCCTGTTGAGCTATCTGAAGCAGGCCGGACTCGCCCGGGGGCTATCCGCCTACCCGGCGCTCGACCTGCCCGACAGCGCCATGCTGCGCATCCAGCTCGACCTCACCGAGCAGGGTTGGCGGCAGATCGACCGGGTCACCGAGTTGGTATTCAGCTTCATCGAGCGGCTGCGCCAGGAGGGGATCGACCCCGAGCTGTACCGGGAGGAGCAGCAGCTGGCGCAGATGGAGTTCCGCTTTCGAGAACAGCCGGAGCCGACCCACCTGGTGATGCAGCTCTCCCAGGCCGCCACCCGTTACCCCACCGAATACCTGCTCGAGGGCGACTATTTTCTGGGTGAGTTCGACCCGCAGCTGATCCGGCGCTACCTCGACCGGCTGCGGCCGGACAACCTGCTCCTGACGCTGGCGGGCAAAGGGGTGGAGAGCAACCGGACCGAGCCGCTGTACGACACCGCCTACGGCATCTACCCGATCGCCGCCGAACGGCTACAGCGCTGGCGCGAACCGGCCCTACCGGATCAACTTCGGGTGCGCCAGCACAACCCGTTCATCGCCTCTGACTTCAGCCTGGTCGAGGGGAGCGATAAATCCATCCCCGAGCAGGTGTGGTCAGAACCCGGCGCCCGCCTCTGGCACCTGCCCGACAGCGAGTTCAACCGCCCGCGGGCCGATTTTTATTTCACCCTGCTCTCCCCGGTGGCCAACCAAGGGCCGGCCCAGGCGCTGCTGGCCACCCTCTACACCCGCATGGTGGAGGATCAACTCAACGAGACGCTCTACGACGCCTCCCTGGCGGGGCTGTCGGTGCGCCTCTACCCCCACGTGCGGGGGATCAGTGTGCGTCTGTCCGGTTTCAACGACAAGCAGGCGCTGCTGCTCGAACAGATCCTGCCGGTGTTGCGCCAGCCGCAGCTGCAGCCGGCGCGCTTTGAACGCCTCAAACGGCAGCTGCGCGAGGAGCTCAGCAACAGCCTGAAGGACAAACCCTACAACCTGGCCTTTGATCAGCTCTACACGCAGTTGACGCGGCGCTGGTCGGCCAAAGAGAAGCTGGCGGCTCTGCCGGCGCTCACCCTGCACGAGCTGGAAGCGTTCTATCCGCTGCTGTTGCAGCCGGCGGAGCTGCGCCTGCTGGCCCATGGCAACCTGAACCGCGCCGAGGCGATCGCGCTGGCGCGCCAGGTGCGTACCCAGCTACAGCCCGACCGCCCCCCCTGGGAGGCGGTGCCGGCCGCGGTGGTGGAGCTGCCGCAGAATGAGTTTTTGCTCAGCAATCTGGAAAGCGAGCACCCCGACTCCACCGCCCTGCTCTACCTGCAGGCACCCGATGCCAGCCTGCGATCACGCGCTGCCACGGCCCTGCTCAACGAGATCATCACAACGCCGTTCTACACCCGCCTGCGCACCGAGAAGCAGTTGGGGTATGTCGTTTCCAGCCACTTTCTGCCGCTGCATGAGCGGCCCGGCGTGGCGCTGCTGGTACAGTCCCCCACCGCCGACCCCATCCGGCTGTACGATGAGTACACCCTGTTCCTGCAGCAGATGGTGGAGCGGCTGATCGCCCTGCCGGAACCGGAGCTGGAGCGCTACCGGCAGAGCCTGTTGAGCCGGATCAACCAGCGGGACAACGACCTGAGCAGCCGCAGCGACCGCTTCTGGCGCGAGATCGACCGCGGCAATTTCGCCTTCGACACCCGCACGCGGCTGAGCGCGATCACCCGCGAGCTGGGCCGGACCGATCTGTTGCAGATGATGGAGCAGCTGCTGCAGCGAAAACTGCTGATTCGAGGTTTCGGCCGGGCGATCCGCGATCGGATCAGCCCGGTGGCGCTGCGGGATAGTGCCCAGCGGCTGACCGAGCTCAAGCAGCAGCAGCTGGGGGCGCCGCTGCCCTATCCGGGGTCGGGCCGCTGAAGTGGTACCGCCTCGGGCGCGGGTGCGGGCGGCGACTGCGCCGGCACCTCCATGAAGGTGCGCCCCGGCGCGATGATCTCGAACCCCGGATCGGCGGGGGCCGCTGTTTCTGGGGGCGCCTCCTCGGGCGCCTCCGCCCGGCCACGCCAGTCTGAATCACCGCTCTGCTCGTCACCCAGATAGAGCCCGGGAATCGCTTTGACCTCCTCTGTACAGATCCGCTCGAAGACACAGCGCTGAATCGCCTCGTCCAGCCGGATCTGGTCGAACACCCGATCTTCCCCCCGCAGCACCACCTCGGCCCGGGGCTCGATCACCACCGTCTGCACCGGCGGCGGCGCGGAGGGATAGACCAGTCGTACCGGTGGCAGCGAGCGTTTGCGATCAACCGGGGCCACTTCGTGCATTTTTTCCCGATCGAAATCTCCCCGGCTCATGCCATCGTAGGCATCACGCCCGTGGATCTGGCCATAGCTGAACCGGTCTATCCTCACCACATCGTAGGGGGGCCCCGGCGCCGGCGGTTCGGCCAGCGCCGTCGACAGGCAGGCCAGCGGCAGCCAGCCCCACAGCAGGCCGCTAAAAATCGCCCGGGTAGATCGATTCGGCATACAGGACCAACTCCTCCAGAATGTGACGCTCCCGCTCCGACAGGCTACCGGATTGGAGCATCGTATTCATCTCATTGAACAGTTGCGGCAGGCTGTAGCAGCCGCCATCGCCCTGCAGCAGTTTGCGACGGCGATACTCCTCCCAGTGCGCCGCCTCCTCTGCGGTCAGCGTGTAGGCAAAGTTGCGCGCCTTGTAGCGCAGCAGCATCTCCTCCAGCCGCGGGTCCTGGAACGGCAGGCGCAGCCCGGCCAACGCCTCCGGCTCGGATTGGCGCACCTGCGCCATCAACGCCCGGTCGTGATCGGAGAAAAACCCGCCGCTGTACAGCATCTGGTCGGGATCGTCCGCACCCGCCGCGCCCGGCTGGGCAAAAATATCGGCCACCTTGGCGGCCACGCCAGTGGCGTCGTGCAACATACGCAGGTGTCGCCGGCAGAGCGCCCCATCGATCTGCAACCGCTCTGCCTCCGCGGCGGTGAGCATCTTCGCCGGAGCGATGATCGGGCAGCGGTTGGCCAGCACCTGCTTGAGCCC
This sequence comes from Pseudomonadota bacterium, assembly GCA_034189745.1. Classification (GTDB taxonomy): domain Bacteria; phylum Pseudomonadota; class Gammaproteobacteria; order Pseudomonadales; family Balneatricaceae; genus Marinobacterium. The sequence goes on along the minus strand of JAXHUI010000055.1, from coordinate 9,379 downwards.
CAGCGGAGGGGCATCCGCCGGCCACTCCTCCCGCCGGGTGAACAGCAGCGTCCGCAAGGTGGCCGGATCGAGCTCGAACAGCGGCGTCGGATCGATGCGCAGATCCCACACCAGGGTGCTGTTGCGGTTGGTGGGGTGGGTGGCCAGCGGCGCGACGAGGGCGGCGTTGCCCCATTCCGCCGGATATTTGGAGGAGATATGCAGCACCGGCTTCATGTGCGCCACATCCAACTGCGCCTGAACCGCCCGCTTGCCACGGTGTTGCAGCACGTAATCGAACAGTTTGGGCTGGCGCTCCCGCACCAGCCTGGCGATGGCGATGGTGGCATACACATCCGCCAGCGCATCGTGGGCATGGCCGTGGTCGATGCCGTTGGCCCGGGTCAGGTCCTCCAGGCGCATACTTGGGCGGCCATCCTCGTGGCAGGGCCACTCGATCCCCTCCGGGCGCAGCGCCCGGGTCAGACGCAGCATGTCGATGATATCCCAGCGGGAGCAGCCGTTCTGCCACTCCCGGGCGTAGGGATCATAAAAATTGCGATAGAGCGTGTAGCGGGTGAACTCATCATCGAAACGGATGCTGTTATAGCCCACGCCACAGGTGCCGGGGTGGGCGAGCTCGGCATGGATGCGAGCGATGAATTCCGCCTCGATCACCCCCTCCCGCCGCGCGGTCTGGGGGGTGATGCCGGTTACCAGGCAAGCCTGGGGGTGCGGCACCACATCCTCGGCCGGACGGCAGTAGAGCACCAACGGCGCCGCGATGATATTGAACTGCGCATCGGTTCGCACGCCGGCAAACTGCAGCGGGCGGTCCCGCGCCGGGTCGGTGCCGGTGGTTTCGTAATCGTGCCAATAAAATGTATTCAAAACCAATCTCTCGTTTCAGCAGCCTGAATTATCATTTTTTCCTTTATAATCATTGGATTAAATTATTTTACGCGGCCTTTTTTGCATTGGAGTCCACAGCATTTCCCGACGTTTCCCGCCCCTAATGCGCCCTCTTTGTACACCGGCGAGCTTTTCAGGTAGGGCCACTTCCCATAGGGGCACATTTTGCTTGGAACCCCCATACCATGCCAATCACAGCAACTTTCCTCAAGGCGCATAACCGTCGGCGCAGATTATTTTCAGATCGCGATCACTCCTCCTACGTTTCTCACTTCACGCTCATAAGCATTATGGCGAACATCCCACCGCTCCACCGCGTGCCCAAAAACAGCCGACCGGGGCACCGCGCCGGTGCGGGCGGGAAGATGGCCCGACCGTGATCCTGGGCGTGGGCTCCCATTAAGCGGCTGTCAAGGCTTTTCCTAGCACTCCTCTGACCGGTAGAATGATCGCCCGCCCGCTCATCTGCATGCAAATAATGGATGCCGGGACTCTACCTCCGGCAGTGGTGACTGATGTTTGCAAACCTGTTCAAACCGAGATGGCGCCATTCAGATCCTGAAGTGCGCCTGAATGCGATCCGCAAACTCTCTCCGGCCCGGCCCGAGCAGGCCAGAATCCTGCGCCAGTTGGCCTTGCATGACGCCAGCCGGCAGGTTCGCGTGGTGGCTGTTGGTCGTCTCGATGATACCGACGCTCTGCTCGATGTGTTGGCGCGCTCCACCGACCCGGAGGTGCGCGAGCAAGCGGGCGCCCGTGTCAGCGAGTGTCTGCGCGGTGACGGTTCCGATCACCTGAGCGCCCTGCTCGAACGGCTGGATGACGCCGACGCTCGCGCCCGGATCATCCTCAATGTCAGCAACGAACGGCTGCAGCAGAGTGCCCTCAGCTGCATCGATGACGAAGCGGTGCTGATGCAGGTGGCGCTACATGCCCGCTTGGCCACCATGCGCCGCGAGGCCGCCCAACGGGTCGAGCGGGCCGACCTGCTGGAAAATCTGCAGCGGCTCAGCCGTGGCCGCGACAAAACCGTACACCGCATCAGCCGCGACAAACTCAACCGCCTACGGGAACAGGCGCGGCGTGAAGCTGAACAGGCCGAACGCCGGGCGCACCTGCTGCAGCAGGCCGAACAGCTGGCCACCGGGGCCGACCTGCAATTTTTGCACGCCCGTGCCCAGGCGCTGTCGCGGCAGTGGCAACAGCTACCAGCGGCCGACCATGCCAGCCACCACACCTTCCAGCGCTGGATGGAACAGATCGAGGCGCGGCTCGAAGCCGCCGCCGAGGCCCGGCGCCAGCAGCAGGAGCAGCTCGAGCAGCAGCGGCTGAACCAGCAGGCCACTCAAGAGCTGCTGGCCCAACTGGAGACGCTGGTCGCGGGCGATTCCCTCGAAGCACACCACCTGCCGCCGTTGCAGCAGCAATGGGATCAGTTGTGCCGCCGGCACCAACCCGACCGCGTGCAGCAACAGCAGTGGCAGCGCCTTGCCGGCCAGGCGGAGCAGCGTCTGGCCGCCAGCGAGCGGCTGCAGCGGCAAACCCCCCGGATCGAATCCCTGCTGCAGCAGGCGGAGAGCCATCCTGAGCAACAACTGCGCCGGGCCCGGCGTCTGGTGCGCGCGGTGGCGTGGCCCGACCCGCACCCCCTGCCACCGCTGCTGCAATCCCTGCAGCAACGGATCACCGTGCTGCAGCAGGCGGTTGAGCAGATGACCGCGCACGCCAACCGGCAGAAGGAGGAGCGGCAACAGCAGCTCGACCGGCTGCAGCAGCACCTCGAGCAGGGCGAAATCAGTACGGCCGACTCCCTGCACGCCTCCCTCGCCCCCCACTTCACCGCCTCCTCGGGCACGCCAGACCCGCTGGAATCCCGCTTTCGCCAACTCACGGCTAGGCTGGCCGAACTGAAGGACTGGCGCGGCTTCGCCGCCAACGGCAAAAAGGAAAAGCTGTGCCAGCAGATGGAGGCGCTGGTGGGAGCCGATCTGCCCCCGCAAACCCTGGCCGACCGGGTCCGCGCCCTGCAACGGGAGTGGAAGCAGGTCGATCGCACCGACACGGTGCACTCACAAACGCTCTGGAAACGGTTTCACGCCGCCGGTGAAACCGCCTATGCCCCCTGCCAGGCGTGGTACAACGCCCAGCGCGAGCAGCGCGCGTACAACCTGGAGCAGCGCCGCGAAATCTGCGCCCAGCTCGAGCGTTTCATTCAGGCGATGGACTGGAGCCAGGCGCAGTGGCCGGCCGTCGAGGCGATCTGCCGCACCGCCCGCGAGGAGTGGCGCCAGTATTCACCGGTGGATCGAGCGCCGGGCAAACCGGTGCAGCAGCGGTTCAATGGCCTGCTGCGCGAGCTCGATGGCCACATCCGGGCCCACCGCCAGGCGTGTGCCGAGCGCAAGCAGGCTCTCATCGCCCGCGCCGCCGAACTGGCCCGCGCCGACGATATCGAAGCCGCCGCCCGGGAAGCCAAACAACTGCAACAGCAGTGGAGCGCGACCGGCGCCACCTTCCGCAATCGTGAGCGGGAGCTGTGGCGGGCCTTTCGGGAACAGTGCGACCTGATCTTCAGCCGGCTCCGAGAGGCACGCAAGGCGCGGGCCGGGCAACCCCCCTCCGCCACGCGGGAAAAAACCCTGGCGGGCCGACCGCTGCAGACGTTGCAACGGTTGGCCCAGCTGGCCGAGCAGGCCGAGGAGGAGCTGGCGGAAAGCGGCCACTGCGACACTCTGTCGACCCTGTTGACCGAGGCGATCACCGCCCCCTCCCCCGGCGAGCCGTGGCGGGAGCGGATCGGCCAACGGCTGGAAGCGATCCGTCTGATCAGCGCAGGCAGCCGCTCCATCGAACAGCAGCTGGCACTCTCCGAGGCCAAGGCGCGAGAGCTCTGCATTCGCCTGGAGATCATGCTCGGCCACCCCACCCCGGAGGAGGATGAGGTGCTGCGCATGGAGTACCAGATAGAGCGGCTCGGCCAAGCCCTGGCCGAACAGGCCGACCCACCCTCCGCGGCGGCTCTGCAGGCCCTGGAGCTGGAATGGCTGACACTGCCGTTTGGGTGGCAGCTGACCGATCTGCACCGGCGCTTTGCCGCCGTCAGATCAGCCGGCTGAGGCCACCAGCTGGTCAGCCAACCGCTCCGCCAGCGCCAGCAACGGCGCGGCCCGCTCCAGCCCGTCGATGAAGCGTTGGGGAATGCCGGACAAACCCACCATCGCCCCGCTCAGGGCGCCGGTCAGCATGGCGCGCGCCAGGTTCTGGCCGCCGCCGTTGAGCGCGTGTAGCACCGCCGATTCGAAGTCGTCCGGGAAGCGGGCCGCCAGATAGTAGGCGGCCGGAAACTGATGGTAGACCGCGCAGGGCAGGCCATAGAGCAGACTGACCTGCGCCGCGGGTTCGATCTGGATCGCCGGCGAGTGGACGGCGCGGGCGATACAGGAGGGGGTGAGCAGCGCGTCGGGAGAGGCGAACAGCCCTGCATGGCCCACCTCTTTCTGCGCCCGCGCGGGGGCCTCGAGGTTACCCTGCGTGATGGTGTGAAACGGCAGCTCGCCCGCCTTGACCCGAGCCATCAGCTTGCCGGAGAGATCGCCATCGAGGCGCTCCCCCTCCACCAGCATACCGAGCACCGCAGCGTAGGCGGTGGTCATGGCCATGACGGTGCCATCCGTTTGGGTCAGGGCCGTATTGGCCGCGACCGAGCGGGCCAGCTCGCCGGGGGCGAGGGCGTAGCGCACGGCGATGGCGATGATCCGCTCCGCGGCCTCGGTGTTGTCGGCGTTGCCGCCGATGGCGCCCCAGGGTAACCCCTGCTCCACCCGCTTGTGCCAGGCATCCCGCATGGACTGGCTGGTGTAGCCGCCCGGGCCACCCATCGGCGTACCATCCAGTTGGGGGAAGAGCTCCGTGTCGAGGCGACGGCAGAAGTCGGCTTCGTCATAGCCGGCGCACTCCGCCAAAGAGCGCAGCGTCATCTCCAACAGGATACCCGATTGCGAGGGCTGGCCAGGTTCGAGCCCGGCGTGGTAGCGCCCGGGACGGGGGCGGGTATAGGTGTCGATCCACGGGCCGTAGTCAGCGACCAGTTGCTCCAGATCGTAATACCAGTGGGGCCCGACCCCCAGAGCGTCGCCGATGAAGGCCCCCATCAGGGCACCCACGGCCCTGTCGCGCAGCCCGTCGCGGGTGGTGGTTCCCATGTTTGCTTGCATACAGTTACCTCACTCGACGCAGGCTGATGCGCGCACCCGCCCGCGGATGATGAAAAGGATCGAACCGTTCAGACTCAGCGTAGCCGCCAGGGCGATCACCCGCCAGGGGGGTACACGTCATGCCCGCTTTGGGCCATGATCGTCGTTCAAGCCGGCAGGGGACGTTTGCCATCCACTGTGAATGCCCCTATCGAGAAGCTAAACGGCGCGCCGTACTCACAGCTTTGAATGTCACCCTATCCGGCGTCACTTCACAACACCATGTTTCACCGGACCTCGGAGTCCGATCGGAAAATGGCCGTGGCGTGAAAAGCGCTGCGCACCATGCCGCTTCGTTAGCGCGTGCTGACTCATACTCAAACGCTTCCACCCCCCCATCTCACTCCCCAGGGCCTGGGGTGCGGAGCAGTCCGCGGGATGTGTCAAGACTGCACGGTGATCAAGGAAAGGGGGCTGCTGAAATTGGATACCACGGTCAGTCCGATAACCCACCGTGAAAACCGTATGCTCGTTTCTCGGTTTATCGGCCGGCGGCTGGCGGCTGGCCCGGCATAGAGTTCAGGGATCGACGGGGGTTACCCATCGGGTGAGCTGAACAAAATGGGCCGGTGCGCCGCCAGCCGCACTCCGACCCGCTCCCGTTCGCGCTGGCGCCGCACCCCCCGGTGCAGCACCTCGACCTCGCTACCGCTGGGCAGACGGATACGGTAGCGGGTCATATCACCCTGAAACTGCGCCGAGACCACCTCACCGGGCACCCCGCCATCGCGGCTCAAGAAAAGATCATGCGGGCGCAGGAACAGATGCACGGTCTCGCCCACCTCCGCCGCCAGCGGTTCGGCCAACTCGATCGACCCCAGCTCCGTCGCCACCACGCCGGTGGCCATCACCCTGCCCGGGAACAGCTCCCCCGCGCCGACCAGGGCAGCCACAGAGGGGCTGACCGGCCGGTAGTAGATCGCCTCGGGGGTGCCCCACTGCCGTAGCCGACCGGCCTCGAGAACGCCGATTTTGTCCGCGATGGTGAACGCCTCCTGTTGATCGTGGGTCACCATGATAGCGGTGATGCCGCGGTACTCGAGAATCTGGCGAACCTGGCGCGACAACTGCCGCCGCAGCTCGGTATCCAGATTGGAGAACGGCTCATCCATCAGCAGCAACCGGGGGGCGGGCGCCAGGGCGCGGGCCAGGGCCACCCGCTGCTGCTGCCCGCCGGAGAGCTCATGCGGATAACGCCGACTCAGATCGGGCAACTCCACCAGCTCCAACACCTCCCGGACCCGCCGCTGCCGCTCGCTTTTGGGGACGCGCCCCAGACCAAAGGCGATATTGTCGGCGATGTTCAGATGGGGGAACAGGGCGTAATCCTGAAACACCATCCCCATGCCGCGCCCCTCCGGCGGCACCTGCCCGGCGGCGCTGCTGAGTAGCCGATCGCCGAGCCAGATCTCACCCGCCCGAGGGGCGACGAAGCCCGCCACGGCGCGCAGCAGGGTGGTTTTACCACAACCACTGGGGCCCAGCAGGCAAGCGATCTCGCCCGGTTCGATCGCCAGGCTGAGATCGCTCAACACCGGCTGCGCCGAATATCCACAACAGAGCTGTTCAATACGAAGCTGAGCTGCCATCCAACCCTCTGACAAATCGTGTTAGTGAGAACCCGATGATAGATGAAAATCATTCTCAAATCATCCGAGCGCAGCCAGCAACCGCTCCCAGTCGAAGGCCGGGCCGGGATCACTCTTGCGACCGGGGGCGATATCGCTATGGCCGACGATGGTGTCGGGGCTCAGCAGCGGATAGGTCGCCAACAGCGCCCGGGTCACCGCGATCAGCCGCTCATACTGGGCCTCACTGTAGGGGAGGTGATCGGTGCCCTCCAACTCGATCCCGATGGAGAAATCGTTGCAGGCGGTTCGCCCCCGAAAGCTGGAGCGGCCCGCATGCCAGGCCCGCCGATCGAAGGGGACGAACTGGGTCAGGCGCCCATCACGCTCGATCAGCAGGTGGGCGGAGACCTGCAACCCCTGAATCGCGGCGAAAAAGGGGTGGCCCCCGGGCTCCAGCCGGTTGGTGAACAGCTCCGCGATATGGCCGCCACCAAACTCGCCCGGGGGCAGGCTGATGTTGTGGATCACCAGCAGGGAGACCTCTCGCCCGGGGCGGTCGTTGCAGTTGGGCGAAGGTAGAAAACACGCCCCCCGGATGCGATGCTGCTCTATCTCCACGTTCACCTCCACGTTCATCTCCACCTTCACCGGAACCGACCCCCCCAACCTGCGCACAGCACACGATTTCAGCTAGAATAGCCGCTGCAAAATCACAACATACCACAAGGCCCCACCCATGCTGACCCTGAGCGAACTACGCCCCACCATCGAAGCCAACGTCCGCACCGCCCTGGAGGAAGATCTCGGTGGCGGAGACATCAGCGCCGAGCTGATTCCTGCCAGCGAGTGGGCGCAGGCGCGGGTGATCTCACGCCAGACGGCGGTGATCTGTGGTCGTGCCTGGGTGGATGAGGTGTTTCGCCAGCTAGATCCTAACGTCCAGCTCCAATGGCTGGTTGAGGATGGTGACAAGGTCGAGCCCGATCAGCTGCTGTTGCGCCTGCAGGGCCCGGCCCGTTCACTGCTCAGCGGTGAACGCACCGCGTTGAACTTCCTACAAACCCTCTCCGGCACCGCCACGCTGAGCCACACCTACGCCCAGCGCGTGGCCGGCACCCCGGTGCGCCTGCTGGATACACGCAAAACGATCCCCGGCCTGCGGCTGGCGCAAAAATACGCCGTCAGCTGTGGCGGCTGCCACAACCACCGGCTCGGCCTCTTTGATGCGTTCCTGATCAAGGAAAACCATATCATCGCCTGCGGCGGCATCGAACAGGCGATCGAAACCGCCCGTCACAACCACCCGGACAAGCCGGTGGAGATCGAGGTCGAAACGGAAGTGGAGCTGGAACAGGCACTGCGGGCGGGAGCCGATATCGTCATGCTGGACAACTTCAGCCCCGAGCGGATGAGGGCCGCGGTCAAGCAGGCCGCGGGCCGTGCCAAACTGGAAGCGTCGGGGAACATTACGGATGAAACCCTGCTCCAGTTTGCCAACACAGGAGTGGACTATATCTCCATCGGCGCCCTGACCAAACACTGCCAGGCGGTGGACCTGTCGATGCGGATGGTGGAGGGGTAACGCTGCGCCCTTCCAACATTACGACCGCCAGAGTCAAAATCCAAATCACCCCCTCGCCGGCCCGTTTCTACAGGGCCGGCGACGCAAAAAGGTGCGATCAGCCGATCACTCAGGGCGTGAAGGAATGCTTTTCAGGCTGTGACGGTCAGGTCGACACTAGAGAACGCTTTGTGATCCAGTCGCTGTCACTGGAACACAGTTATTCCCCCCCCACCTTCTTGCCTGAAGAAATTCGAATTTAAATCGGTGCCTTCAACAACTGCGACGATAAGAAGCCAAATTATCATTACCGCTTGCATTAAAGGCACCTGATTCTATCTACCCACAGAATTCAGCGTATTACTCATTGACCTCATTAAAGAAGTCAGCCACGAGACGGTTGAATCGATCGGTATGTTCAATTTGGGTCCAATGCCCACAGCGACCAAAAACATGCAACTGCACACGATCTATGACTTCAGCCAAGTGCAAGCTGCTAGATAACGGAACCACCCGATCCTCTCTGCCATGGACAATCAATGTTTCATTGGAGAGACTCTTGAGCTCTTCATCGGAGCTGGCCAAAGAGTCTACCCACCGCTGGCGCGGAGCTGGGAACATGCTGGAGAATGATTCCTGAACCCCAGGGCGAATACTTGCTTTATACCGCACCTCTGCCAGTTCATCGCTCACCAGGGAACGGTCAAAAGCAAAGAGGTCGAGCAATTTACGCATATTCTCTATGGAGGGCTGGTAACCCCAAACTGCGTCGAGCCCCTCTGTAAGCTTGAAACGGGTACCAGCGGCCCCCATCAGAACCAAGCGATCCACTCGTGCTGGATGCCTTAGAGCGGTGGCAAGCGCGAGCCCGCCTCCAAAGGAGTTACCCACAATATGAGCCTTTTCAACGTCCAAGGCATCCATAAAACCGATGATATGCTCCACCCAATTATCCATGGAGAACTCGTAGCCTTCGGGCTGCTCGGTATAGCCAAAGCCAACCATATCCGGCGCAATTACACGATAGAACTGGCTTAGATAGGGAATATTCAGACGCCAGTTGGCGTAGGCCGTCACACCCGGTCCAGAGCCGTGAACCAGAA
>JAXHUI010000054.1:0-13798 GCA_034189745.1 Pseudomonadota bacterium | reverse complement strand
CCCTTCGGACCGGGCACCCGCGGGGGCGGGTTGGGGCGCGGCTGCGTTTGCTCTGGCGGCGGTGCCGGCGGGCGGCCCGTCCGCCCCGGGGCGAGTGCTGCCTGCGGCGGGACGGGCGGCAACCGGCTCCGAGCCGGTCACCTCGGCGGTGCGAGGTACGTTCAGGGGGAGCAGCTGCTGCAGGCGCGCGCTGTCGGGGGTGGCCAGTTGCAGCGGCATTCCCGCTTGCGCGGGCGGGGGGCTGCCCTGTGCCGTTGGCGCCGCCGGCGCGGGCAGGCGGATCTGCAACTCGCCGCTGTCCCGGCGCTGCAGCAGGATGCGATCCCCCTGAGCCAGTGGCGCTCGGGTGGTCAGCTCGAGCAGGCGGCCGTTGACCTCCACCTGAACCCGGAACAGGTCACCGTTGCCGCCGCTGGCGGCCACACTGCGCACGGTGGCCGCCAGCTCCCGTCCGGCGGCGGGCAGCGGGCCGTCGCCGGCGCTGTTCTTGCTGCTGCCCGCGGGGGGCTGGGCTGAGCTGCTGGTGGGTGATAACACCGTGGACTCCCTGATATCGCTTGTGCAACCTGACGCACGCCACTCGATCGGTATATAATGGCGCTTCGTTCCGCTGTCGGCCAGTCCGGCGATTTTTAAAGGATACCGGCGTGTCCAAACCCCTGCTCGAAGTCAATCGGTTGTACTGTGAACGGGATGACCGGGTGCTGTTCAGTGAACTGGAATTTCAACTGTCGGCCGGTGAGATCATGCAGATCGAGGGCCAGAACGGCAGCGGCAAGACCACGCTGCTGCGTATTTTGTCTGGCCTGTCACTCGACCATGAGGGCGAGATCCGCTGGCGGGGGGAGCCGGTGGCGGCGGTGCGGGAGCGGTTCTGCGCCGAGATGCTCTATCTGGGCCATCAGGCCGGGGTCAAGGCGGCCCTGACCCCGGCGGAAAATCTGCGCTGGTATGCGGCGTTGCAACCGGCCTGCGCCAGCGCCGATATTCCGCTGGCGCTGGAGCGGGTCGGGCTGCGGGGGTATGAAGATGTTCCCTGCCACGCCCTCTCCGCCGGGCAGACCCGGCGGGTCAGTCTGGCGCGGCTCTATCTCAGCCGGGCGCCGCTGTGGATTCTGGATGAGCCGTTCACGGCGATCGACAAGCAAGGGGTGGCGGCCAAGGAGAAACTGCTGCGTGAGCACGCCCGCCGGGGTGGCAGCGTGATCCTGACCACCCACCATGAACTGGCCATCGACGGGCCGGTGCGGACCATCAATCTCGACCAGCGGGCGGGAACTTCAGCATGAGCACAGGGACCAACCCTGGGAATGCCCGGCGGGGGTCGGCGCTGGCGCTGTTCAGCGCAACCGTGCGGCGGGAGTTTCTGCTCTCGTTCCGGCGCAAGAGTGATCTGGCGAACCCGTTGATCTTCTTTGTCATGGTGGCAACGCTGTTCCCGCTGGGGGTGAGCCCGGAGCCCGACTTTCTGGCCCAGCTGGCTCCCGGGGTGATCTGGGTGGCCGCCTTGCTGGCGACCCTGCTGTCGATGGACGCGCTGTTTCGCTCCGATTACGAGGATGGCTCGCTGGAACAGTTGCTACTGAGCCCCCAGCCGCTGTTTGTGTTGGTGCTGGCGAAGGTGGCGGCCCACTGGTGCATGACCGGACTGGCGCTGACCCTGATGGCGCCGCTGCTGGCCTTGATGCTGTTTCTGCCGGCGGACGGGATGGCGGGGCTGCTGCTGAGTCTGCTGCTGGGAACCCCCACCCTCAGTCTGGTGGGAGCCATCGGCGCCGCCTTGACGGTCGGCTTGAAAAAAGGGGGGGTGCTGATCTCTCTGCTGGTGTTGCCGCTCTATATTCCGGTGCTGATCTTCGGCACCGGTGCGGTGCAGGCCGCGGTGACCGGTCTGCCGCTGGCGGGGTATCTGGCGCTGCTGGGGGCGCTGTTGGCGCTGGCGTTGGTGCTGGCCCCGGTGGCGATAGCCGCGGCACTGCGGATCTCAATCAGTAGTTGAGCAAAAAGGGAGCGTATGGCTGAAAAAAAATGGTTGCCGCGCTGGTTCTTCCAGCTTGCCTCACCGCGATGGTGCTATCAGATCACCGGCCGTTTGCTGCCCGGTCTGCTGCTGCTGACCCTGCTGCTGCTCGCCGTCGGTACCGTCTGGTCGCTGCTGTTTGCCCCGGCCGACTACCAGCAGGGCAACAGCTTTCGCATCATCTACCTGCATGTGCCATCAGCCATCGTGGCGCAGTCGGCCTACCTGCTGATGGCGCTGGCCGGGGCGATCGGGCTGATCTGGAGAATCAAGGTGGCCGACATGGTGCTCAAATCGACCGCGCCGATCGGGGCCTCCATGGCGCTGCTGGCGCTGGTCACCGGCGCGATCTGGGGCAAGCCCACCTGGGGTTCCTGGTGGGTGTGGGATGCGCGCCTGACCTCCATGCTGATCCTGCTGTTTCTCTATCTGGGCGTGATGGCACTGAACTCCGCGATCGAAAACGAGTCAACCGCGGCCCGGGCGGCCGCCATACTGGCGCTGGTGGGGGTGGTGAATATCCCGATCATCAAGTATTCGGTGGAGTGGTGGAACACCCTGCATCAGCCCGCCACCTTCAAACTGACGGAAAAACCGGCCATGCCGGCCGAGATGTGGCTGCCGCTGCTGGTGATGGTGATCGCCTTCTATGGTTTTTTTGTTGTCAGCCTGATGCAGCGGTTGCGCAATGAGATACTCTGGCGCGAACGGCGTACCGGCTGGGTGCGCGAACTACTGAATAAGCAGTGAGGTTCAGGTGAGTTTCAACAGTTTCTCCGAATTTCTGGCCATGGGCGGACATGGCCTCTACGTTTGGCTCAGCTACGGGTTGGGGGTCGGGGTGATCGCCGCCAACCTGATCCTGCCGCGGCTCAGCCGCAACCGTCTGTTGGCGGAACAAAAACGCCGCCTGCGCCGGGAGGAAAACGCATGACCCCAAAACGTAAACAGCGCCTGATGATGGTGCTATTCATTCTGGCAGGTGTCGGCGTGGCCGTGGGGCTGACCCTTTTTGCGCTGAATCAGAATCTCAATCTGTTCTACTCGCCCACCCAGATCGCAACCGGTGAAGTGCCGCAGGATACCCGCATCCGGGCCGGCGGCATGGTGGTGGAGGGCAGCGTCAAGCGTGATCCCGACTCTCTGTTCGTGCAGTTTGATATTACCGATTACGACAACACCGTCACGGTCGAGTATGCCGGCATCCTGCCGGATCTGTTCCGGGAGGGGCAGGGGATCGTGGCTCAGGGCACGCTGAATGAACGGGGCGTGCTGAAGGCCAGCGAAGTGTTGGCCAAGCATGACGAAAACTACATGCCACCGGAGGTGGCCGACGCGCTGGCCAAGGCCGGCAAGCTGCCGGCGCCCAAGGGACAGGAGTTCAATAAATGATCGTTCCCGAACTGGGCGAATATGCACTGATCCTGGCGCTGTGTCTCTCGCTGCTGCTGGCGACGGTGCCGCAGGTGGGGGCGATGCGCGGCAACACCCTGTGGATGGGGTTCGCGCGCCCGCTGAGCAAGGGGATGCTGCTGTTCACCCTGATCAGCTTTCTCTGCCTGGGGTGGGCGTTTCTCAACAACGATTTCTCGGTCGCCTATGTGGCCAACAACTCCAACACGGCACTGCCCTGGTATTTCCGGCTGAGCGCGATCTGGGGGGGGCACGAAGGCTCGCTTCTGCTGTGGGTGCTGATCCTTTCCGGGTGGACGGTGGCGGTGGCGAGCAGAAGCCGTGGCCTGCCCGCGGATATCGTGGCCCGGGTGCTGGCGGTGATGGGGCTGGTGGCGGCCGGGTTTTATCTCTTCATTCTGTTCACCTCCAGCCCCTTCGAGCGCAATCTGCCCGCCTTCCCGCCGCAGGGGGCGGACCTCAACCCGCTGCTGCAGGATATCGGTCTGATCGTGCACCCGCCGATGCTCTATATGGGGTATGTGGGCTTTGCCGTCGTCTTCGCCTTCGCCATCGCGGCGCTGCTCAGTGGCCGCCTCGACGCGGCCTGGGCGCGCTGGTCACGCCCCTGGACCGCGGTCGCCTGGGCGTTCCTGACCCTCGGCATCACCCTGGGCAGCTGGTGGGCCTATTACGAGCTGGGCTGGGGTGGCTGGTGGTTCTGGGACCCGGTGGAGAACGCCTCCCTCATGCCCTGGCTGGTCGGCACCGCCCTGATCCACAGTCTGGCCGTGACCGAGAAGCGGGGGGTGTTCAAAAGCTGGACGGTACTGCTGGCGATCTTCACCTTCTCATTGAGCCTGCTGGGCACGTTTCTGGTCCGCTCCGGCGTTCTGACCTCGGTGCACGCCTTCGCCTCCGACCCGGATCGGGGCATCTTCATCCTGATCATGCTGGCCACGGTGATCGGCGGTTCCCTTCTGCTCTACGCGCTGCGTGCCGGGCAGATGAAAAGCGAGTCGAGCTTTGGCCTGTTATCGCGCGAAAGTCTGCTGCTGGTCAACAACGTACTCTTGGTCGTGGTCTGCGCCACGGTGCTGCTGGGCACCCTCTATCCGCTGATCGTGGATGCGCTGGGGCTGGGCAAACTCTCCGTGGGGCCGCCCTATTTCAATGCCCTGTTCACCCCGTTGATGGCGCTGCTGCTGTTGACCATGGGGGTGGGCGCGGTCAGCCGCTGGAAGCAAACCCCTCTGTCGCTGTTGGCGCGCCAGCTGTGGCCGCCGGGCCTGCTGGCGCTGGGGCTGGGAGCGGGCTGTGCCTGGCTCTACGCCGGCGAGCTGAAACCCTGGGTGGTGCTGGGGCTGGTGCTCTCCTGGTGGGTGGTACTGGCTGGTCTGCGCGACCTGTACAACCGCCTGCACCACCGCCGCGAGAAGCTGCAGGGGCTGCGGCGGCAACCCCGCAGCTACTACGGCATGGTGCTGGCGCACCTGGGGGTGGCCGTCACCGTCGTGGGGGTCGCGCTGGTATCGGTTTACACCGAGCAGCGGGATCTGCGCATGCAGCCCGGCGACAGCCTGAGCTTTCGTGACTACACCTTCGAGTTTCAAGGCAGTACCCCGGTGCAGGGCCCCAACTACAGCGCTGATCAGGGGCAGATCAGAGTGCTCTACAAGGGGGAGCCCTACGCCCTGCTGCAACCGGAAAAACGCCACTACGCCGCCCGCGGCAACATGATGACAGAGGCGGCTATCGATCCCGGCTTCACCCGCGATCTCTACGTGGCGCTGGGTGAACCGCTCGAGGATGGCGCCTGGGCGGTGCGGATGCAGTACAAACCCTTTGTCCGCTGGCTTTGGCTGGGTGGCCTGCTGATGGCGATCGGTGGCCTGCTGACCGCCACCGACCGGCGTTACCGCAAACAGCTGCGCCCGGCGCTGGCACAGGCCGAGGCGTGAGGTGTTGAGATGAACAACCGCAAGATACTGGTATTTGTCCCACTGCTGATTTTCACCCTGCTCGGGGTGCTGCTCTGGGTCGGGCTTTATCTCGATCCCCGCGAGCTGCCCTCCGAGCTAGCGAAAAACAAGCGCCCGCTGCCAGCGTTCAGCCTGCCCTCGCTGACGGACCCCGAGCAGACGCTGACCCAAGCCGATCTGGTCGGCGAGGTCGCCCTGCTCAATGTGTGGGCGACCTGGTGCCCCACCTGCAAGGTGGAACATGGGTTCCTGAACCGGCTCGCCCGCGAGCAGGGGGTGACGATATTTGGTGTCAACTATAAGGATGATCCAGAGGCGGCGCGCAACTGGTTGCGGCGCTACCAGAACCCCTACCGGGCGGTGGTAGTGGACCAGGAGGGCTCGCTGGGCCTCGACCTGGGGGTGTATGGCGCCCCGGAAACCTATGTGCTGGATGCGACCGGACGTATTCGTTACCGCCACGTGGGCGCCGTCGACGCCGCCGCCTGGCAGACCCTGCAACAGGTGATGGCCAGCGTGGCGCAGGAGGAGAGACCATGAGGGTATTTTTGCTCACCCTGCTGCTGCTGCCGGCGTTGTCATGGGGGGCGATCGATGTCTATGAGTTCAGCGACCCGCAGTATGAGGAGCGGTTTTACCAACTCACGCGCGAACTGCGCTGTCCCAAGTGCCAGAACCAGAACATAGCGGACTCCGACGCGCCGCTGGCGGCGGATCTGCGGCGCGAAGTCCACCGCATGTTGGAGCAGGGGGCCTCCGATGACCGCATCATCGATTTCATGGTAACCCGCTATGGCGATTTCGTGCTCTACCGCCCCCGCGTCAATGGGGTGACCTGGTTGCTGTGGTATGGCCCTTTCGTCCTGTTGGGGATAGGGGTGCTGGTGGTGGTGCTGATCAGCCGCAATCGCCGGCAGCGGGTCGCTTCGGCCACCGAACGGCGCGGTGATCACAGTGATGGAGCCCAGCCCGATCACCGTCGCGACGACGGGACGGCGCCGCCGAGCCTCGGGCCGGAGGAGGCGGCGCGCTTGAACACGCTACTGCAACAGGATTCAGATAAATGAGTACATTATGGATCGGCATCGCCCTTTTGACCCTGGTCGCCCTTGGCTGCGTGTTCTGGCCGCTGCTGCGCCACCAGCAACTGGCCAGATCCGAGGCCGGTCAACGCCAGCGGCAGAACATCGATATTTTCCGTGAGCGGCTGGCGGAGCTGGAGTCTGAACGAGATCAGGGCACCCTGGCCGCGGATGAGTTTGCCATCTTGAAGCTGGAGCTGGAGCGCAACCTGCTGCTCGATGCCGAGGAGGAACCGGCCCAGCCGAGCCGGCCCCCGGCCCGGGTGGGCCAGTCGCAGCTGGTTACCGTCACCTTGCTGGCGCTGATGGTGCCCGCGGCGGCGCTGGGGCTCTACAGCCATCTCGGGCGCGCCGATGATCTCGCCCTGGCGCTTGAGGGCGGCGCGGCCCCGGCGGCGGGTGAGCAGATGACGCTGGAGCAGGCCATCGCTGCCCTGGAGCAGGAGCTGGCGGCCAATCCGGAAAACGCGGAGGGGTGGTACCTGCTGGCCAACGCCTATATGAGCCAGGGAAACCATGACAGGGGTGTCGAGGCGTTCCGTAAGCTGCTCGAGGTGCTGCCGCAACAGGCACCCCAGTACCCGAGCGTGATGGGGCAACTGGCGCAGGCGCTCTATTTCGCCAGCGATACGCAGATGACGGAGGAGGTGCGCGCTCAGATCGAAGCAACATTGAGCATCGATCCGAACGAAATTGCCGCGCTTGGCTTGCTCGGCATCGACGCCTACGAACAGCAGGATTTCAAGGGGGCGATCGAGCACTGGAGCAAAGCCCTGGCCGGCGCCCAGGGAGCGGCGGCGGACTCCCTGCGCGGCGGGATCGAACGGGCCCGCGCCGAGCTGGAGGCGCGCGGCGAGCCGGTGCCCGATCTGCCACAGCTCGCCCCGGCCGAGGTGAAGTTGCGCGTCACTCTGGCGCCGGAGCTGGCGGAGCAGGCGCAGCCGGAGCAGCTTCTTTTCATCTACGCACGGCCGCCGGGGGGACGGATGCCGCTGGCGGCGGCGCGCTACAAGGTGTCCGACCTGCCCCTCGAGCTGGTGCTGGATGACAGCATGGCGTTGACCCCGCGGGCGCGCCTGTCGCAGTATGAGCAGGTTGAGGTGGGGGCCCGGATCAGCCTCTCCGGGGCACCGGTGGCCAGCAGCGGTGACCTGCAAAGCGCAGCCAAACAGGTTCCCACCCGTGCGGGCGAGGGGGCAGTTACGCTGGTCATCGATCAGGTGGTAGAGTAGCCACCTGGCGAACATCCAACAGGGTAAAAAGGCAAGGGTATGGATATCAGTCTGCGCGAATGGCTCATCATCGGCGGTATACTGGTCGTAGTGCTGATTCTGATTGACGGCTGGCGTCGTGTGAGCGCCAATCGCAACCGCCTGCGGCTGGAGATCGACCGTACCCTTGCGGGGGGAGGGGAACCCGACTCGCCGCAGCACAACCCTGAGCTGCCCAACGGGGGCGCCCGGCGCCGCGCCCCGGATGCCACCCACTCCCCGGCCGCGACCGGGCCGGAGCGGCGCGAGCCGGTGTTCAATGAACCGGTTACCGCCCCGGAGCCCGCCCGGCAGCCAGCGGCTGGCGGACCAGAAACGGCGCCGCTCAGGGAGATGGACCCGCTGTTCGATGATATCCCCAGCGCCGGCGAAGGGGGCGCCCGTCGGGAGCACCCCGCCGGCGCGCCCCACGAGCACGACGAGGTGGACTTTCAGCAGCCGATCCCGATTCTGTTCGATGCGGTGCCCCCCGCCGAGCCGACGGCGGAACCCCTCGAGGAGTACAAACGCTCGCGGCAGGCCCGCCCGGAAACGACCGACCCACAGCCGGTCGCCGACGATCCGTTGCCGGTAGGGGGCGCCGCCGGGGCGCCCGAACGGAGGGCGGCGGCAGGTAGCCGTACCCCCCCGGAGCGCCGGAGAAGCAACCCGCCCCCGCCGCCGACACCGCCCCGGAGGCGCGCGCCCCCTCCACCCCAGCACGGCCCCGTCCGGGGCTGCGCACCACGCCCGATCCCGAGCATGTGCTGGTGATCACGGTGGTGGGCCGCAACGGCAACTTGCTGCCGGGGCCGGCGCTGGACAAGATCGTCACCGCCTGCGGCATGGAGTGGGGCGACATGTCGATCTATCACCGTCGCGAAACGGAAGCGGCCGACGCCCCCGTGCAGTTCAGCATGGCCAACGCGGTGGCGCCGGGCACCTTCGATCCCGCCCATCTGGAGACACTGCAAACGCCGGCGGTCTCCTTTTTCATGTCGATGAGTGAACCGGATGATCCGATGAACGCCTACGAGTGTATGCTGGCGACCGCCGAGACGGTGGCCAAGCACCTCGACGGCGAGCTGCTGGATGAGGACCGCTCCGTCATGCGCCCGCAAACCAAGGAGCATTATCGTGAGCGGATTCGTGAGTTCCAGATGCACAACCGCGTCCAGTGGGCGCATTGACTGATACCGAGACCCGCTTTCGTTCACTCCCGACCCGACCAGACCAGACACCATGACCCTGCCCGAATCCGTCACTGCCCGTGTGGAGCAGCTGCGCACCGAGATCGAACAGCACAACTACCGCTACCATGTGCTGAATGAACCGACCATACCGGATGCGGAATATGATCGGCTGTTCCATGAGCTGCAGGCGCTGGAAGCGGCCCATCCCGAGCTGGTCAGTGAGGACTCACCGACACAGCGGGTCGGGAAGAAACCCGATTCTGGCTTTGCCGAGGTGCGCCATGAACAGCCGATGCTGTCGCTGGAAAACGCCTTCAGCGATGCGGAGCTGGCCGCCTTCGTGCGCCGCGCCCGGGAGCGGCTGGGGCTGAGCGCCGACGCCCCGCTGGCCATCGTTAGTGAGCCGAAACTGGATGGGCTGGCGGTCAGCCTGCTGTATGAGCAGGGGCGGCTGGTACGCGCCGCCACCCGGGGCGATGGTTACACCGGCGAGGAGATCACCCTCAATGTGCGCACCCTGCCCAGCGTACCGCTGCGGTTGCTGGGGTCGGGCTGGCCGCGCCGGCTCGAGGTGCGCGGAGAGATCTACATGCCCCGGGCCGGATTCGAGCGCCTCAACGAGCAGGCGCGGGCCGCCGGAGAGAAAACCTTTGTCAATCCGCGCAACGCGGCCGCCGGCAGTCTGCGGCAGCTGGACCCGGCGGTCACCGCTCGGCGGCCACTGGAGTTCTGCTGTTACGGCGTGGGCGTGGTGGAGGGGGGGGAGCTGCCCGATACCCACTTCGAACGGATGCGGCTGCTCAACCGCTGGGGGCTGAAGATCAACCCGGAGATGCGGCGGGTGGATGGACTGGAGGGGTGCCGGGAGAGCTATCGGCTGCTGGCACAAAAGCGCGACCAGTTGCCCTATGATATCGACGGCATCGTGTTCAAGCTGGATCGACTCGATCAGCAGGCCGCCCTGGGCTATCTGGCCCGGGCGCCGCGCTGGGCGATCGCCTACAAGTTCCCCGCCCAGGAGGAAGTCACCCGCCTTCTGGCGGTGGAGTTTCAGGTCGGCAGAACCGGTGCCATCACACCGGTCGCCCGGCTGGAGCCGGTGTTTGTGGGCGGGGTCACCGTCAGCAACGCCACCTTGCATAACATGGATGAGATCGCCCGGCTCGACGTGCGGGTCGGTGACTGGGTGACGGTCCGGCGTGCCGGAGATGTCATCCCCCAGATCGTGCAGGTGGTAAAGGCGCGCCGGGATGGCAGCGAACAGCGCATCACCATCCCCTCGACCTGTCCGGTGTGTGGCTCGGCGGTGGAGCGAAGCCAGCTGATCCGGCGCGGCAAGGGGAGAGAGCAAACCGTTGCCGGCGCTACCTATCGCTGCGTCGGTCGCCTTTGCTGCCATGCCCAGCTGACCCAGACTCTGCTCCATTTCGTCTCGCGCAAGGCGATGGATATCGACGGGCTGGGGGAAAAAAGCATCGAGCAGCTGGTCGAACGGGCCCTGGTGCGCTCGCCGGCGGATCTCTACCGGCTGCGGGTGGAGGATCTGCTCGGGCTGGAGGGGTTCGCCCAGGTCTCGGCGGAAAAACTGCACGCCGCCATTCTCGCCAGCCGGCGGGTGGAGCTGGCCCGCTTCATCTACGCGCTGGGGATTCCAGAGGTGGGGGAGGAGACGGCACGCACCCTGGCGCAGCAGCTGGGGACGCTCGAGCGACTGCGCCGGGCGCTGCCGCTGCTGCTCACCTGGCTGCCGGAGATCGGGCTGGAGGTGGCGCATGAGATCCACAACTTCATGCAGGATGAGCACAACCGGCAGGTGATCGATGAGCTGCTGGCGCAGGGGATCGAGCTGTTGGGGGAAGGGGAGATCGCGGCTGCGCTGCAGGGCGCCATCACCCTGCCGATGCTGCTGCAGCGGTTGGACATTCCGGGTGTGGGCCCGGTGGCCGCCACGCTGTTGGCCGATCACTTTCAGGCGCTGGAGCCCCTGCTGCAGGCGGATGAGACGGCACTGGCGCAGATCGCCAAACTGAGCCAAAAGGCCCGCGACGGCCTGCTGCAGAAACTGGCCGAGCCTGCCTGGTGCCAACAGGCCCGGGCGCTGGAGCAGCAGTTGCGGGACTTTGGCATGCACTGGCAGTGTGAGCGGCGCGGTGATGGGGGGAGTGCCCAGCCGCTGGCGGGGCAGACCTGGGTGCTGACCGGAACTCTCGCCAGCATGACCCGGGATGAGGCCAAACAGCGGCTGCTGGCGCTGGGGGCAAAGGTGAGCAGCTCCGTATCCAGCCACACCCACTGTGTGGTGGCCGGTCCCGGGGCCGGTTCCAAACTGAGTCGGGCGCTCGAGCTGGGGGTCGAGGTGCTGGAGGAGAAGGCGTTTGTGGCCCGGTTACAGCAGTGGGAGCGGCGATGATCGTTCCCTGGCAATCACTCGACCCGGCTACGCTGCAAAACCTGCTGGAGGAGTTCGTCAGCCGCGACGGCACCGACTACGGCGAACGGGAGTCGAGCCTGGCGGAGAAAACCGAGCAGCTTCGGCGCAAGCTGAGCAGCGGTGAGGCGCTGCTGCTGTTCAGCGAAAGCAGCGGGCAGTGCAACATCGTGCCGCGGGAGCGGCTGCCGGAGTTCAATCAGTGAGTGGGTCCCGGCCGGCGGGGCGGCGGGGTGAGCGCCCGGTTCAGGCCCAGCTTTCCACGTGACCATCGTTGATCAGCATCCTGATCAGGTCGGTGCGGCAGACGATCCCTCTCAGCTTCTCATCCTCGTCGATCACCGGAATCGCGCCGATCGGGTAGCGTACAAAGCTGGCGGCGATGCCGGAGACCTCCGTATCCGGCGTGGCTACGATCATTTGGCGCTGGTAGGCCTGGGTGACACTGACCGGCGAATCGGTGCCGCCGCGCAGAACATCATGTAAGGAGAGGAGGCCCAACGCCCTTTCATCGGCGTCCACCACCACCAGGTGGGAGACATCCTGCTCCTGCATCAGGGCCCAGGCTTGGCGCAGGCTGGTCTGCGGCGCAATGGTGAGCACCGGGCTGGTCATGATCTGGGCCGCCCGCAGCCCGTGGGGTTTTTGGCGCGACCCGGCGGCGTCACGGGTATCCTGATAAACCTGGTGCGGCGCCTGGCCGGTGCGCTCGCCGGGGATCTGAAAACGCTCTTTCGATAACTGGATGCGCTGGTCGAGCGCCTGCTGCTGCCGAGCCTGATCCTCGGAGCCCGGTACCGCGGCAGTACTGGCGCTGGCGGCTAGCCCCTCCACCCCGCGGGGGCGAAACAGAGACTCGACCGGCGTCTGAATCCGATACCCCTGATCGTAGATGACAAGTGCCATAAGCTGCTACTCCGCCCATGCCGGCAGCCGCCGGCCTCACCATTATAGCGTATTGCGAATCAACCGCTTGACCAGGAACCGGGCCGGGTTGAGCCCCCACGCCTGATCGGCTGCCAGTGGCAGCGGCGCGCCACTGATCAGCGCCGCGATCAACTGACCACTGATCGGGCCGCTGAGTAACCCCTTCGAGCCATGGCCCAGGTTGACGAACAGCCCCCGCTGCAAAGGCGCGCGGGCGGTGAAGTGCCAGTGGGCATCGTCGCGCAGTTTGGCGTAGGTCTCGATGAAGGGGGCATGGTCGGCCACCGCCCCCACCAGCGGCAGGTAGTCGGGGCTACTGCAGCGAAAGGCGACCCTCCCCTCCAGCGGCTGCTCTCGCAAGGCTCGGCCCAGTGGGGGCAGTGCCCGCTCCAGGATCTCCAGATTGTGCTGGTGCTCGCGCTGGCGTACCTGCTCGCTGCAATCACGCAGCACGAAGGAGGCACCAAAGCAGTAGCGACCGTTCAGGGGCGGGGAGATGTAACCCTCACCACACACCACCGTTTGTAGCGCCGGAAGCGACCCCGGGGCAGGCGCCTGACTGGTCTGCCCCCGGATCGGCTTGAGCGGCAACCGCGCCAGCGGCGCGAACCGGACCGCCTGGCTGGCACAGCAGACCACCACCTGGGCCGTACTGAAACCGCTGCGGCCCAGGTACCAGCGCCCGGCGCGCCGTTCGAGGCGGTCGACAGGGGTGTCGTAGTGGCACTCGATATGGGGGTGTGACAGCAGCTGCTGACACAATCGGGCCGGTGCGATCCAGCCCGCGGCGGGGAAAAACAGCCCGCCCCCGCCGGTGGCGATCCCCGCCAGCTCGCTGGCACGCTCCAGATCCACGGCCTGGACCAGGGTGTCGGGGTAGGCGGCCTGCTCGATCAGCTGGCGTTGCCGCGCGGCCTCTTTATCGCTCAGGGCCAGCTGCAGCAGACCGCAACACTGCCCCAGCTCCGGCTGCCTCTGGCGCAACGCGGCCAGCAGGGCACGGCTATGGAACAGGCCGCTGAGATGAAAACGGCTCTGCAGGGTGGGGCGCGCCGGCAGTTTGGCATAGAGGGCCCCCTGGGGGTTGCCGGAGCCCTCCAGTGCCGGCGCGCCGTTGCGCTCCAGCACGATCACCTCGTACCCCTGCGTCGCCAGCGCGTGGGCGGTGGCAGCGCCGGCGATGCCGGCACCGATCACCAGGATGGGTTCGTCGACGGGCGCCGGCGCCGGGCGGCGAAACCAGATCGGCGTGGCCGCCGGTGCGGCGTCGAAGGGGGCCTGCGTCATGCGGCCGGTGAGCATCTCCCGCTTGCTGCCAAACCCCGCTCGCCGGGTCACCTCGAAGCCCACCGCTTGCAGGCCGCGGCGCACGGCTCCGGCGGCGGTAAAGGTGGCGAAACTGCTGCCCGCTCCACTGAGGCGGGCGATCTCGTTGAACAACGACTCCTGCCAGAGTTCCGGGTTGCGCGCCGGGGCGAAACCGTCCAGAAACCAGGCATCCACCCGCGCATCGAGCTGGGAGAG
>JAXHUI010000053.1:0-13940 GCA_034189745.1 Pseudomonadota bacterium | reverse complement strand
GCTGCTGAGCGCCCTGACTGTACTGACCATCATCACGTTGCTGAGCTTTGACAACGTAGGTAACCGCATCAACTCTGTGTTTTTAGCCCCGCTCAAGGCCGCTGGTGAAGCCCTGCCCGCGCTGGCGTTGAGCATGTCGTTGATTGGAGATCTGCCGCTCGTGCTGGGGCTCGGGGTGGTGTGCGCCCTGTTCGGTCAGCTGCGGGGGGATCGGGGACGGGGTTGGGGGGTTGCGCTGGGGGTGGCGGGGGCGATCCTGCTCAATTACCTGTTGAAACAGCTGTTCGCCCTGCCACGACCGGAGGGCAGTAGTCTACCGGGGTTCAGCTATCCGAGTGGACACGCATGCGCCGCGACCGCCTTCTTTACCCTGACGGCGGTATGGATGCTGCACAATCGCGAGCATCGCAGCCGCCATATCGGTTACCTGCTGACCATCCCGCCAACGCTGGCGGTGGCGCTGTCGCGCCCTTTGCTGGGCGTTCACTGGATGCTGGATGTGGTCGCGGGCGTTGCCGAGGGCCTGCTGATCACGGCGGTGTACCGGATCTGGCTGTTCCACTGGCCCTCGCCGGTGCGTGTTCCGCTCAGTTGGGCCGCGGTTTTGGCTCTGTTGACGGGTGGTTACGTGATACTGGTATTTGATACGGCTGCCGGGCGTTACCTCGGCAGCTGAAGCGGGTATCACCCCTGGCGCGGTCGGCGCGCCTTGGGGGGATGGTCGGGTTTATGGCCTCGCTTGCCCTTGTCGACGGCGCCAGCGGGCACCTCGCCAGCGTGGCCTTCAGGCTTTTTTGTACGGCGGCGCCCGTTGCCCTTGGCGTGGCCCGACTTGCCGCGACCATCACCGATCTGCCCCTTGGCCAGCTTTTCCCGCTGACTGGTCCGCTTGGGCTGCGCCGATGCGGGCTCCGCGGCCAGTTCAAAGTCGATCTTGCGCTCATCCAGATCCACCCGCACCACCTTCACTTCGAGCTCGTCGCCCAGCCTGAACACGCGCCGGGTGCGCTCACCGACCAGGCGCTGTTTGGCCGCCTCGAAGTGGTAGTAGTCATTGGGCAGTGAGGTGATGTGGATCAGCCCCTCGATATAGAGATCTTCCAACTCCACAAACACGCCAAAACCGGTAACGGCCGCGACCACACCGCTGAATACTTCACCCACCTGGCTTTGCATATATTCACATTTGAGCCAGGCCACCACATCGCGGGTGGCATCATCCGCCCGCCGCTCGGTCATGGAGCAGTGCTCACCCAACGCCAGCATCTGCTCGAAGGTATAGGGATAACCAAAGGCGGGGTTAGGGGTGAACTTGCTCGGTCGTTCTACCCCCTTTACCTTGCCCTCGCCATGGATCGCACTGCGAATGGCGCGGTGGACCAGCAGGTCCGGGTAGCGCCGAATGGGTGAGGTAAAGTGGGTGTAGCTCGGATAGGCCAGGCCGAAATGACCCAGATTGTCGGGGCTATAAACAGCCTGCTGCATCGATCTGAGCATCATCGTCTGGATGATGTGACGGTCGGGCCGATCCTTGATCGCCTCGGCCAGTTTCTGGTAGTCCTTGGGCTCGGGGCTGTCGCCACCGGGCAGGTTGAGCCCGAGCTCACTCAGAAAGGCGCGCAGGTTCTGCAGCTTCTGCGCCTTGGGGCCTTCATGGATGCGGTACAGCGCCGGCTTGCCATACTTGCCCAGAAAACGGGCGGTTGCTACGTTGGCTGCCAGCATGCACTCTTCGATGATCTTGTGGGCATCGTTACGCACTACTGGAATGATCTCGTCGATCTTGCGCACCTGATCGAAGACGATCCGGGTTTCAACGGTATCGAAGTCGATCGCGCCGCGCTCCTCCCGCGCCTTGCGCAACGCCTTGTAGAGCTGATGCAGCTGGTCGATGTGGGCCACCACGGCGCTGTATTGCTGGCGCAGGTTCGCACTCTCCGCCTGGTCGGCATCCAGCATCGCTCCCACCTTGGTGTAGGTCAGGCGCGCTTTGGAGTTGATCACCGCTTCGTAGAATGTGTAGCCGGAGAGCTTGCCCGCCCGGCTGATGGTCATCTCACACACCATCGCCAGACGGTCCACATCGGGGTTGAGCGAACAGAGCCCGTTGGAGAGCAGCTCCGGCAGCATCGGGACCACAAACTCGGGAAAATAGACCGAGTTGCCCCGTTTGACCGCCTCTCGGTCCAGCGCCGTATCGGGTCGAACATAGTAGGAGACGTCGGCGATCGCCACCCAGAGCCGCCAGCCGCCAAACCGTTTTTTCTCGCAGTAGACGGCGTCGTCGAAATCCTTGGCATCTTCACCATCGATGGTAACGAAGGGCAGGTGGCGCAGGTCGATGCGGTTCTGTTTGTCCTCTTCGCGCACCTCGGGTCTCAGCTCGCCGATCTGCTGGTGCACCTCTTCGGGAAACTGATCCGGGATCTCATGGTTGTGGATCGCAACCTGGATCTCCATTCCCGGCGCCATGCGATCCCCCAGCACCTCGATCACACGGGCGCGAGCGGGCTGCCTCTTGGTGGGGTACTGGATGATCTCGGCCACCACCAGCTGGCCATCCTCATACTCCAGCCCTGTGGTCGGGTCGGGGATGATCATCACCTGATTGGTGATACGCTGGTTTTCGGGGATCAGCGAGCCGAAGCCGTTGTGGCCATCGAATTTGCCCACCACCTTGGTGACGCTGCGCTCGAGCACCTCGACGATCTTGCCTTCACGCCGCCCCCTGTGGTCCACCCCGATCGGCTGGACCAGCACCCGGTCCCCATCGAACACCTCGCGCATGTTGCGCGGGCTGAGGAAGAGATCATCGCCACCGGCGTCGGGCTTGAGAAAGCCAAAGCCGTCACGGTGGCCGATCACCCGTCCCGGGATCAGATCCATCTTCTGGATCAAGCCATACTCACCCTTGCGGTTGGAGATCAGCTGCCCATCGCGGCACATGGCGATCAGGCGGCGGCGAACGCCCTCCACACTCTCTTCATCGTCGATTCCCAGCTCCCGGCAGAGCACCGGATGGCTGATCGGGGCGCCCCATTTTTCCAGAAACTCCAGCAGAAACTCCCGACTCGGGACCGGCTGGTCATATTTTTCCGCTTCCAGCTGCAGATTGGGGTCTTGCTCTTTCCAGTTCTTGCTCATTCATTATCCAGTTGTTTCTGTCCGGCGATTGGACCGGAACAGCGGACCTCCCGTTCAGAATAGTCCGTCAATAAGTAAACGGTAAAACCGGCGGTACCGGCTGTACGGATCAGGGGAGCGGTTCGACCTCTTCGCCCGCTTTCTTTTCGGGCGGCAGCAGGTCTTCACGACTCACGCCCATCAAAACCAGTGCGTTGGCAGCCACATAGATGGAGGAGTAGGTGCCCACCAGCACCCCCACCAACAACGCCAGGGCAAAGCCGTGGATCATCTCGCCCCCGAAATAGAACAGTGCCATCAGCACCAGCAGGGTGGTCAGCGAGGTCATCAGGGTGCGGCTGAGGGTCTGGCTCAGGGAGGCGTTCATCACCTGAACATTATCCTCCTTGCGCAGAATGCGGAAGTTTTCCCGGATTCGGTCATACACCACGATGGTATCGTTCAGGGAGTAACCGATCACCGCCAGCACGGCGGCCAGCACGGTGAGGTCGAACTCGATCTGCAGCAGCGAAAACACCCCCAGCACGATCAGCACATCGTGTATCAGCGCTATCACGGCACCCAGCGAAAATTTCAACTGAAACCGAAAGGCAAGATAGACCATGATCATGAACAGCGCCAGCAACATGCCAAGACCGCCCTGTTCACGCAGCTCCTCCCCCACCTGCGAGCCGACAAACTCATTTCGGCGCAGCTCGATCGCCTGCTCCGAGTCGCCGCGCAGCGCCGCCAGCACCTTGTCACCCAGTTGCGGGTCGTGGGCCACCTGCAGTCGGATCAGGACATCCCGCGCGGAGCCGAAGGTCTGCACCACCGCATCCTCAAACCCCTGCGCCCGCAGCCGTTGGCGCACCTCGTCCAGATCGACCGCCTGCGCGTAGCCCACCTCGACCAGGCTGCCGCCGGTAAAGTCGAGCCCAAATTTGAGGCCGTTGATCGCCAGGGAGGCGATCGAGACCAGCACCAAAACGGTGGAGAACGCTAGCGCCAGCTTGCGTATCCCCATGAAATTGTAAATTTTCTTTGCCCTCGCCATGGGAGTTCCTCAGATCATCAGTTTCTTCAGCGGGCGACCACCGTAAGCCAGATTCACCAGCGCCCGGGTCACCAGCAACGCGGTGAACATGGAGGTCAAAATACCCACCGAGAGCGTAACGGCGAACCCCTTGACCGGCCCGGTGCCCATGGCAAACAGGATCACCGCCGCGATCAGCGTCGTTACGTTGGCATCCAAAATGGTGGTAAAGGCACGGCTGAAGCCGGCATGGATCGCCGATTGCACCGGCATCCCGTTGCGCAGCTCCTCCTTGATCCGTTCATATATCAATACGTTGGCATCCACCGCCATCCCCACGGTCAACACGATACCGGCGATACCCGGCAGCGTCAGGGTCGCCGACAGCAACGACATCACCGCCACCAGCAGCACCAGGTTGAGCGTCAGGGCGATATCGGCCAGCAGGCCAAACACCCGGTAGTAAACCAGCATGAACAGCAGCACCAGCGCGAAGCCGATCTGCACCGATAATGTGCCCTGTTCGATATTCTTGGCCCCCAGACTGGGGCCGACGGTGCGCTCCTCCACGAAGTACACCGGCGCCGCCAAGGCACCGGCACGCAGCAGCAGCGCCAGCTCGGAGGCTTCCTGGGTGCTATCCAGCCCGGTGATGCGGAACTGGTTGCCCAGGGTGCTCTGGATCGTCGCCAGC
Source organism: Pseudomonadota bacterium (assembly GCA_034189745.1). GTDB lineage: Bacteria > Pseudomonadota > Gammaproteobacteria > Pseudomonadales > Balneatricaceae > Marinobacterium. The sequence continues at coordinate 9,087 of JAXHUI010000053.1, read as the reverse complement.
GAGATGATGCTTTTCTCGGTATAGGGGATTCGCCGCTCCACCGGCTCACCGTCGATGGTCTGCACCAGGGTGCGCTGCTTGTGCTCGACGAACAGCACCGCCATGCGGCGCTGAATCGCGTTGCGGGTCACCCGGCTCATCATCTTGCCACCGGGGCCGTCCAGCGTGATCGAAACCTGTGGCATGCCGTTTTCATCGAAGGCGGCTTGCGCGTTGGATACGCTGGAGCCGGTGATGATGATGTCTTTTTCCAGGGTGGCGGTCCGTTCGGGCTGGCTGCGAAAGCCATAGGTCTCGGTCAGGGCACGGGGGGCATCCGGCAGCGCTTCGAGACGAAACTCCAGATTGGCCGTTTTGCCGATGATCCGCTTGGCCGCCGCCGCATCCTGCACCCCCGGCAGCTGCACCACGATGCGATTACGCCCCTGCCGTTGCACCAGCGGCTCGGCCACCCCCAGCTCGTTGACCCGGTTGCGCAGGGTGGTGAGGTTCTGCTTGATGGCGTAATCCTCGATCTCGCGGATGCTCTTTTCCGTCAGGTCGATGTAGAGGAAGTGATCGCCACCCTCCGTGGCGGATTCCACCACGAACTCCGGCCAGGTGCGCCGTAGCAGCGCCAGGGCTTCATCACGCACGGCAGCGGCATCGAAACGGACCGACAACCGGCCATCCTCCAGATGATCGACCATACGGTAGCGCAGTTTTTCCTCGCGCAGTTTGCTCTTGATCTCGCTGACGTACACATCCAGCCGCTGGGCCACGGCCTGGTCCACATCCACCTCCAGCAGAAAGTGGACCCCACCGCGCAGGTCGAGCCCCAGCGTCATCGGGCCGGCACCGATGGCGCGCAGCCACTCGGGTGTGGTTGGCGCCAGATTCATCGCCACGGTGTAGTCGCCACCCAGCAACTGAGCGATCGACTCCCGGGCTTTAAGCTGATCTTCAGCGCTCTGCAGCCGGATCAAGCCGACACCGTCCTGCTGCAACTGCGTCGCTTTGGCCGCAAGCCCGGCCTCCTGCAAACGCTGAGCAATGGCCGCCAGCGTACCCTGATCAACAGGGGCCGCGTTGCGGCCAGCCGACACCTGAATGGCGTAGTCATCCGGGTAGAGGTTGGGCGCTGCGTAGAGACCGGCAATCACCAGCACCAGCAGAATCAGAAGATTTTTCCACAGGGGGTAGCGGTTGAGCATCGTGCTCCATCCTCAGCAAGATCGAAAGCGTCACAGGAACCGTGACGCCGGCACGCAGACGGGCGATCAGATATTCTTGATCGTGCCCTTGGGCAGTTCGGCCGCGACATGGGCCTTCTGGAACTTCAGCTCGGTCCCGGGGGAGACTTCGAGCACCACGTAGTCATCACTCAGCCGCACCACCTTGCCGATGATGCCACCGGCGGTGATCACTTCGTCACCTTTTGCCAAACCGGCAAGCAGGTTTTTGTGTTCCTTGGCGCGCTTGGCCTGCGGGCGCCACATGAAGAAGTAGAAGATCAAACCGAAGCCGACCAGGAACAGGATGTTGAAGATGCCCGAGTCCATGGTGCCCGCGCCGGCGGCTTCGGCGTAGGCCGGAGAGATGAAAAAGCTCATTCAGGTTGTACTCCCGATTACAGTATCAGTGCTGCGTTTCAAGTGGCCAGCGGCGGTGTTTCCTGCCCCCGCTGGCGATAGAATTGGTCTACGAAGTCGCCCAATTTACCCTGTTCAATGGCGTTGCGCAAACCGGCCATCAAGGTCTGATAATAGTGCAGGTTATGGATGGTGTTGAGCTGCGCCCCCAGGATCTCCCTGCACTTGTCCAGATGGTGCAGGTAGGCGCGGCTGAAGTGCTGGCAGGTATAACAGCCGCAGGTTTCATCCACCGACGCCGTGCTGGTTTTGTTGGCCGAATTGCGGATCTTGACGATGCCGCTGTGGGTGAAGAGAAAGCCGTTGCGCGCATTGCGGGTCGGCATGACACAATCGAACATATCGATCCCTCGACGCACCCCCTCGACCAGATCCTCCGGCTTGCCGACCCCCATCAGATAGCGCGGCCTGTCAGCGGGCATCCTCCAGGCCAGATGGTCGAGGATACGCAGCATCTCCCCCTTCGGCTCCCCCACCGAAAGGCCGCCGATGGCGTAGCCATCGAAGCCGATCGCGGTCAGTCCGGCCAGCGACTCATCCCGTAGCGACGCATACATGCCCCCCTGAATGATCCCAAACAGCGCCGCGGAGTCCTCGCCGTGGGCCCGCCGGGAACGCTCCGCCCAGCGCAGCGACAGCCGCATGGAGTCGGCCGCCTCTTTTTCCGTGGCCGGATAGGGGGTGCACTCATCGAAGATCATCACGATATCGGCGCCCAGCTCCCGCTGAATCTGCATCGAGCTCTCCGGGGTCAGGAACACCTTGCTGCCATCCACCGGCGATTGGAAGGCCACCCCCTCCTCGCTGATCTTGCGCAGCCGGCCCAGGCTGAAAACCTGAAAGCCGCCGGAGTCGGTCAGAATCGGCCCCGGCCACTGCATGAAATCGTGCAGATCCCCATGCAGCCGGATGATCTCGGTGCCGGGACGCAGCATCAGGTGGAAGGTGTTACCGAGGATGATCTGGGCGCCGCTGGCCTCTATATCCCGCGGCAGCATCCCCTTGACGGTGCCATAGGTCCCCACCGGCATGAAAGCGGGCGTCTCCACCACCCCGCGCGGGAAGGTCAAACGGCCACGACGCGCCTTGCCCTCGCCGGCGAGGATCTCAAACTGCATACGACACGCTCTGCTCACGCACTCTCCTCATCCGCCTGCTCGCGGCGGGTCAAAAACATGGCATCGCCATAACTGAAAAAGCGGTAGCGCTCGGCCACGGCGGCGGCGTAGGCCCGCATCACCGCGCGGTGCCCGGCGAAGGCGCTGACCAGCATCAGCAGCGTCGATTCGGGCAGATGAAAGTTGGTGATCAGCCGATCCACCGTGCGAAAACGGTAGCCCGGGTAGATAAAAATGTCGGTATCGCCGTAAAAGGGCTCGATCTCGCCGGACCGACTGGCGGTCTCGAGACAGCGCACGCTGGTGGTGCCCACCGCCACGACCCGGTTGCCACGGGCCCGGGCCGCCTTCACCGCCGCGCAGGCGGCGGCGGAAACTTCGATATATTCGGCGTGCATCCGGTGCTCGCCAACGGTCTCCACCTTTACCGGCTGAAAGGTGCCCGCGCCCACATGCAGGGTGACGAAGGTTTGCTCGATCCCCCGCTCCCGCAACCGCTGCAGCAGGGGCTGATCAAAATGCAGCCCCGCCGTGGGGGCTGCCACGGCGCCGGGCACGCGGCTGTAAACCGTCTGGTAGCGCTCCCGGTCGGACAGCTGCTCCTCGCGCTTGAGGTAGGGCGGCAGCGGCATCTGGCCGTGCCGCTCCAGCGCGGCCACGAGATGATCCTCCAGATTGGTGAAACTGAGCTGAAACAGATCCGCCTGCCGCCCGGTCACCTCCGCCTCGAGCCCGCCCGCAAACAGCAGCCGGGAGCCCGCTCTGGGGGCGCGGCTAGCGCGGATATGCGCCAGCGCGGTGCGCTCGGAGGTGACCCGCTCCAGCAGCATCTCCACCCGACCGCCACTCTCCTTGCGACCAAACAGCCGCGCCGGAATCACGCGGGTGTCGTTGAACACCAGCAGATCACCGGGGCTCAGCAGGGAGGGAAGATCGCTGAACACGCGGTGGACCCATTCGCCGCTGGGGCCATCGAGGCAGAGCAAGCGGCTGGCGCTGCGCCGCTCGAGCGGATAGCGCGCAATCAGCTCCTGGGGCAGCTCGAAATGGAACGCTTTGACCTGCATGGCACCCTTGCACCGAAAAATCAAAGCGCGCAGTCTACCCGAACGGAACGTTTTTTTGCACTCCTGTTTGACCTGCGCCCGGCAGCGCCTATAATACGCACCTCCACTTCAGCGGCCACTGTGGATGCGGCGGCTGTCAGATACGCCAGCGTGGTGAAATTGGTAGACACAGGGGATTCAAAATCCCCCGGGGTAAAACCCGTGCCGGTTCGAGTCCGGCCGCTGGTACCAGTCACGGGGTTATTGACCCCGCCCCCCTGCACAACACAACTGCATGAACTCGCCCGCCGGCATGGGCCGGTAAAACAGAAAGCCCTGCCCGTTTTTGCAGCCTATGCGCTGCAGCAGCTCGGCCTGTTCGTCGCTCTCGATCCCCTCGGCCACGACGCCAAACTCCAGCTCGGAGAGCAGCTGGATCATCCCTTTGAGCAACGTGGTGGCGCGGGCATCGCGGCAGAGATCCGCCACGAAGCTGCGGTCGATCTTCACCACATCCAGCGGCAGGTGGCGCAGGTAGGTCAGGCTGGAGTAGCCGGTTCCGAAGTCATCCAGTGCCAGCGTGAAGCCGGCCTGGCGCAGCCCGGCCAGCCGGCGCAACAGATCATCCGCCAGGTTGATGAACGCCGTCTCGGTCAACTCCAGCTCCAGCTGCCGTGGCTGCAGCCCATACTCGGCAAGGGTGTGCAGACACCACTCGACCAGATCCGGCTCCTGCAGCTGCCGCGCCGACAGGTTGACACTCAGCCGCGGTAGCTCGGGTAGCCGCGCTTGCCACTGGTGCAGCAGAGCACAGCTTTGTCTGAACACCCAGCGGTCCAGCGCGATGATCAGACGGCTCTCCTCGGCCAGCGGAATGAATTCGCTCGGCGGGATCATCCCCTTCTCGGGGTGGTGCCAGCGCAGCAACACCTCGGCCCCCACCAGCGCGCGGTCGGCGATGTTCACTTTGGGCTGCAGGTAGAGCTCCAACCCCAGCCCGGTTTCATGCTGGATCGCCAGTTTCAGCTGCTGCTCGAGCATCAGCCGCTGGCGCAATTCGTTGCTGAGGGCCTCGTCGTAGAAACGGTAGTTGTCACGCCCGGCCTGCTTGGCCGCGATCATGGCGGTCTGGGCGCAGGCGAGCAGGGAGTCGGGATCGTCACCATCCTTGGGGAAAACGGCCAGCCCGGCGGAGGGGCTCAAGTGGATCGCTTCACCCTCGAGGAATACCGGCACCTGCAGCAGATCGATACACTCATTGGCATAGCGGGCGATCGTCGTCAGATCGGGGCGGTCGCTGAAAATGGCGACCAGCTCATCCCCGGTCAAGCGAAAAAAGCTGAGCCTGTCGCCCAACTGCTGCTGTAACCGCTCGGCCTGACGCTGGATCAGCTGATCGCCGCCGCGCATGCCGAAACGGTCATTGATGGGCGACAACTGGCCGATGTCGATGCACATGAGGGCGACCAGCGCGGTGCCCTTAACAGGTTTCCCCCCTGGCTGCAACAGCTGGGCGAGGGTCTGCATCAGTTTTTGGCGGTTGCCCATGCCGGTGAGCGGATCGGTAAAGGCCAGCGCTTCGATCTGCGCCTCTTTGGCGCGCATTTCCGTGAGATCGTGAAAGATGGAGACAAAGTGGGTCACCTCGCCGTTGGCATCTTCCAGCGCGCTGATCGACATCCACTGCAGGTAGACCTCCCCGCTCTTGCGCCGGTTCCAGATCTCCCCCTGCCAACTGCCATTGGAGCGCACCGATGCGTTCATGGCATCATAAAAAGGCTGCTCATGATGGTTGGAGCGCAACAGTTTGGGCGTCTGCCCGATCACCTCCGCCTCGGCATACCCGGTAATTTGGGTAAACGCCGGGTTGACCCGCTCGATCCGGGCATCCGCATCGGTGATAACGATACCTTCGATAATGGCGTCCAGAATGCGCTCCGCCAACACCTCCTGGGTGTGCAGGGCGCGCTTCAGGCGTTGGTCCTGGCCGATGCCGGTCAGGCCGGTGAGCAGGCCGCGTCCATCCAGGTGTGGCAGAATACGCAGACTGACAGGCAGATCCTCTCCCGCCAGGGTGCGAAGGCTCACCCCCCCCTCCCAGTAGCCACACTCCAGCACCCGGGGAAACACCTCGTCCTGAAGCCGCTGCCAGGTACGCTCGGTGTGAAACTCTTTGAGGTACAGCGGCCGCGCCGCCAGATCGTGCTGCGGATCGATCCCCAGCAGCTCCCGCCCGGCGCGGTTGATGTACTCGATCCGGTAATGCTTGTCGACGCTGGCGATGAGATCACCGGTCAGATCCAGGAACGGCTGCCTAACCATGGTTCGATCCAGTTGTTTTTTACTGTATACCACCGCGCTGCCAGAATTGCGCCGCCAAGGTGCTGAAATCCGTCGCCAACTGCACCAGGTGGTGCCCGGTCTGGGCACTCAGGTCAGCCGCTTCCAGGTTCTGTTCCGACATCCGTTTGATCGCGTCGATGCTGCGTGCGATCTCCTGCGCCACACGGCTCTGCTGCTCCACCGCCGAGGCGGTCTGTATGTTCATATCACTGATCTGTCTGATCGCCGCGAGCACCTGATTTAGCGCCATCACGGTTTCATCGCTTAGCTGGACGCTCTGATCAACCTGCTCACCGCCGCGGCGCATCGCCTCGACCGCGTCGCGGGCGCTCTCCTGCAGCTGACTGATCATTTTGCGGACATCCTCGGTGGCGTTCTGGGTGCGCGATGAGAGCGAGCGCACCTCGTCCGCCACCACCGCGAACCCCCGCCCCGCTTCCCCGGCGCGGGCCGCTTCGATGGCCGCGTTCAGCGCCAGCAGGTTGGTCTGATCCGATATATCACCGATCACATCGAGTATCCCGGCAATGTTCTGACTGCGCTGATCCACCTGAGAGATCACCTCCGTGGCGTGGGCGATCAGTTTTTTCAGCTGATGCACCGACGCGGTGGTGGCATCCACACTGTGCTTGCCGTGATCCACCTCGTCCAGCGCCTGGGCGGCCGCGCTGGAGCTGTGCTGAGCGTTGGCGGCCACCTCCTGCACGCTGGTCGACATCTCGGTGATGGCGGCGGCGGATTGCTCCATCTCGGCCAGCTGTTGCTGTACCCCGCCCCGGGATCGATCCGCCGCGGCACTGAGCGTGGTCGCTTCCGCCTGCAACTGGGAGGCGGAGTCGGCCATCCGCCCCACCAGGCCGTTGCGTTCCGAGTGCTGCATCTTCATCAGCAGGCGTATCTGGCCGATCTCATCACTGCGCCCGGTATAGATATAGCGCGCCACCGGGTCATCGATGGCGGCGCTGGCGTCGGCGATCAACTCCCGCCAGGGCCGCATGATCCAGACGACCAACAGCGCCGACAGCAGCAGCGCAGCCACCCCCAATGGCAACTGCAGCAGCGGCCAGAACTGTGCCAGGGATACTGCCGTCACGCCCGGCAGCAGCAGGGAGAGCAACAACCGGGCGGTCAATCCCAGCCGGGGCGGGCGCAACTGACGCAGAGCTGTTTTGCCGGCCAGCAGCAGCGGATAGATCCGTTCCGCCCGCCGCACCCAGGCGCGGTCCGGTTTTTTGCGCACGGATTGATACTCTGCGATGGCGCCGTTGCGCTCGATCGGCCTGACAAAGGCATCCACCCAGTAGTGGTCACCGTTCTTGCAGCGATTTTTGACCAGCCCCATCCAGGACTGGCCCGATTTGACGCGGCGCCAGAGCTCCGCGAACGCCGCCGGTGGCATATCGGGGTGGCGCACCACGTTGTGGTTACGCCCCAACAGTTCATTTTCGGTGAAGCCGCTGATCTTGATGAAATCGGCATTGACGTAGGTGATGGCGCCCTTGAGATCGGTGGTGGAAAGTATGTTGGCGCTCTCTGGAACGGCTTCTTCTCTTTGTGTAACCGGCGTGTTGATCTTCAATTGAGATCTCCTGCTGGACGGATATCAGATATCGAGCCACCGAGAATAAGGCCCTGAGAAGGTACTGACCGGTTTGACACTACTTCAGTGGCAAAAATGAAGCAATACCCGCTCAGATCGTACTGAATTGTACATAATACATGTTCAGCCAACGCGCTCCGCCGGGTGCAATCATTGCCTTCAGGTCTCTGACTAAAGCTGCTCCATCCATTGCCTTTGTGCCCTGCTTCGCTTGGCGTCTGCCAGAAACTCGATGATTTTGTCCCGGGCCTGGGCAAAACTCGTGTGCTCTGCGGGGATCACTTTGTCGCAGGAAAGTAGATGGTAACCCAGTGGCGAGCGTAACGGCTGGCTGATACTGCCCTCGGCCATACAAAAGAGTGCGCGATCCAGTTCCTCATAGAGCACGCCTGGGGGAACCGCGCCCAGCCGCCCCCCTTCGACCGCCGTGGGACACTGGGAGTAGCGCAGGGCAAGGTCGCCAAAATTGCTGCCATCTTCCTTCATCTCGGTGAGAATCCGCTCCATCTGGCGCAGCGCCTCCGACTCGCCCGCCTCCCCCAACCTATCCTCCAGCGTGATCAGGATGTGCCGGGCCTGACGTTTTTCGGGCAAGGTGAACTTGTCAGGGTGGTGCTGGTAAAACGCCAGCGCCTCCTCCTCACTGACCTTGCCAGCCTGCTCCGCCACCTTCTCGAGAATGGCATCGATGCGCAGCTCCCTTTCCAGGGCCTGTCGGTAGCTTTCCGGCGACATATCCAACTGGGCCAGGCTGCTGTCAAACTCCTGCTCGGAGTCATACCGGGCTTTCATCCGCAGCCAGGTGTCCGTCAGGGTGGATTCAGGAATAAATACATGCTGGCTATCCGGTGCGGCCAGCACCTTCTCCTCCAGCTCATACTGGCAGCGGGCCTGGGCCATCACGGCTTTACGCTGCTGAGGTTCCAGTCCAGAGGGGGGGCGTGAGAAACGGGCGGCGGCGATCTTGAAGGCCAAGTAGCTCAACAGTTGATCTTCACTCAGCGACATGAATGGCTTCCTCCAGATCCCACAGCGCGGATTCCGGAACAACCAGGATCTGCTGGCCGGAAAACAGCACGTCATAGGTGACCTCGTCCGGCCCGTTGCGGTTCACTTTGAGAATTTCGCCCCGCGCGCCCGGCTCGACCAAGACCTTGCCGCTGACCGAGAGTTTCAGCCTGCTCAGCACCCGGTCCCGGTTTTCATACCGGCTGGCCACCCAGGGAGCGCTCGCCGGCTGAAGTTCCTCTTCCCGGCATCCGACCTGCAGGTCTTCCTCGACGAAATGGACCGTGTAGATGATCTGATCCTGCAGGAAGGTACCCATGTTACGGACATGGCCGACCTGC
>JAXHUI010000052.1:0-14330 GCA_034189745.1 Pseudomonadota bacterium | reverse complement strand
AGGGAATGTGGCCACCGGACTGCAAATGAACCTGCCGGTTTGCGACATCGATTTCAGTCACCCGCTCTGCAAGATGGAGCGTTATGTTAGCTGACTTACTCCAGTCAGGCTCCAGGATCGCTGCGGGTTCATCCACCTTTCCCGCCAGAAGCTCCTTCGACAGACACGGTCGATCATAGGCAAGACGGGACTCATCTCCTATCAGGTGAATTGCCCCCTCATATCCTTCAGCGCGCAGGCAGCGAGCTGCAGTTACTCCGGCAAGGCCGGCGCCAATAATAACAATTGAATTACTCATGATGCATAATACCCAGCGTCAAAATCAACGAGAACATCATCGCCCTCGATTTTAATCGGAAACACTTTGAGCGGTTCGCATGGAGGTGCCGCCTTTACCTTGCCCGTGCGTACACAGAACTCACCCATATGCAGAGAGCACTCGACAATGTCACCTTCGAGGTAGCCCCCTTCAGATAATGACCAATCTCCATGAGTGCATCTATCTTGTGTCGCGAATAGCTCACCATCGACGTTGAAAATCGCGACATCTCCCTCGCTACCTTTAACCCTCAGGGCTTCACCAACGGGAATGTCAGATACCTTACATGCTACGGAAAATGTCATTTCTTTATTGTCTCCTAACACTTGATTTGATCCGCGACTCAATTTACAGGTAGGAATTAATAAAATTCACCCATAAGAACCCATGTTTGGGGTCTTATGGATGAATGGCGGGTGCGTTATATCAATCAGAAGAATTGGCTAAGATTGTTAGCAGTAACCGTACTCTGGTCGAATAGGATTGTCCGTCGAGAAATCTTGAAACCGAACCCATCGGGCACACGGTGCAAGATATCCCTGCGTTCACCAACGTATATGTCGGTCATACGCTCCAGTCGGTTCCTGTAGCAAAGAAATGCGGAACAAACCTCCAACGTATCGGCATCCTCTGTTTCACGGACGATCACATTGGTGACAATGTGCCGACTGCGGGAAGCAGGATCTTCGGTCCAGTTCAAGCCTGACAACCTTCCGCGGATGCGCGCCCGTAAGCTCGCATAATCTTCGTCGAAGTGGGCATTGCCTCCTGGAGGAATGTACTCCAGAGCCTTGTCCCGGGTGGTGTGATTGGTTCGAAGCGGCATCCAGTACCGAATATCTTCGGTCATCAACCCCAGCCACTCATCGTATTTCTGGTAATCAAGCAACTGGGACTCGCGATAATAGAACTGTTCCACCGCATATTGCAGCTCACGATCAACGGGTTTCAGTGGCCATTCGATCGGTTTAGTAAGATCATTATTTGACATTTTATAATCCTTCTATCTTTCTTTTAGGCGCCGGCACCAGACTTAGTCTTTAAGCAAAGCGAACCCCTGACTTGGAACCGATGCCTTTGGAATTCAGCTAGACTAAAATCCGCAAGGATGAGTCGTTTATCTTTCACCGCCTCAACCCGCTTTCGCATTCCCTAGCTACACAAGCGACAGTAAATAGAGAATGCGATCACCTTTTCGGTGCTTTTAGTCCTTCGGCCACAGGGTTTCCCAGCTCGGCTCAGACATCATACGAGTCCAGTGGTGATAAAATCCTCGCGCGGCCTCTTCGCTATAGACGTAGCTAGTCTTTCCAGGAAACTCTGGGTTATTTTTATTCGGTACGCCGGCACCCATCTGAGCACAGAAGGGTTGACTTCTCGCTTTATAACCCCGCAGCACTCGTTGAACTTCTACCCAGTTTTCGCCGTCGTCCTGCTCATAGGTTCCACCCTGGTTGAAGGTGAAAATGTTCTTCCTGCGATACTCTTCTTTGATTTCCTCAGGCGCATCGGCGTCCACTACAATGAAAGACCACACTTCGACCTCATGGGGTCCGCGCGGATGCCAAGTACGGACGGTGTTGATTCCGGGAAGGAATGAACAGGTCGGGAAAATGGTCATGTGCTGTGCAACCATCCGGTTAGCTGGGAGTTTGTTCCCCAACCGTTGCTGAGCACGCTCAGCAGCAGGCCCTTTGGTCCAGTAATCGACCACTTTGGGCCCCATAATGGCTTGAAGGAGCGCGAAATCATCGTTGAACCAACCGGTTCCGTGCCCACCCCATTTGGCTCGAAACTGGTTGCCGGTTGACGGCAGCTTCACCTGAGACAGATCCATGTCGGGCGGAAGGCTGGATACCACCCCTGCCAGATGCGACATCGTGCCTGCGTGGTACATATCGCTACAGAACTGCTCGGCGGCAAATTTCCAGTTGCATGGAATTACCGTTTTCTGCATCCCAGTGATGACCTCGGTACCCGCTTCGGTCCGATCAAGCATCGTATCCATATAGGGGGTTGCGTCGCTCAAATAGGTGAGCAGATCCGGTGCTTCTTCATCCCAGTTGGCGAAAATCAAACCTTTGTAGGTATCCACACGCGCCTGCAGCGGACCCCAATCGGCCTTATCAAAGCCACAGTCACCCTCTTTCTGGTCACAGAACGCTTCCTTCTCGTAGGGCACGTTGACGAGATTTCCAGCGGTATCATAGGCCCAACCGTGATAGGTACAGGTGAATGATTTTGCGTTCCCGAAATCCGCACGCTCAATACGCATGCCACGATGCCGGCACTGGTTCAAGAAGACTTTGATGCTTCCATCTCTCTGTCGCACGACGATAACAGGATCTTCACCCATATAAGTTGTGATGTAGTCACCAGCTTTGGGAATGTGCCCCTCATGCCCAAGAAGCAGCCAGGAACGAGCAAAGACTCTTTCAAGCTCAATCTCATACAGATCCTGGTCTGAGTAAACACGAGGATCTACCAGCCCAACTTCCTGATCCACCAGCTTTCTGATCTGCTCACCAGACCAATGATGTACCCATTTGATAGGCTTTTCGGTCATTTCACTGTTGTTCATTATTGAACTCCTATTGCATTGCCTTCTTCCAAGATGCTCTGTTAGAGCACAACCAAGGTTCTTGTTTTTGTACCAAAAATAGAATCTATAGTGCCGGTAGCAGTCTGAACCAAATATGCCAATAAAACCAAACATATCGGGCTTCGACCCCGTTTAGTCTGCCCGAATGAACGCGTCTCGATGCAGATTTCAGAATTAAGCATTGTAATTAGTGCAAAGTAAATAAGCCTCTAGGCGCTTGACTTTAGCCACTATAGCTCTGCCTATTTCATTTCTTGGCCATTGTGTCGCGCTGACTGGCAAGTGGCTATCCGTTTTTTTAAATCGCTATCCGTTTCTTAAGGGACAAACGTGGTCACGCTGAGCCTTCACCCGCCGGGCAAGGCAGTCTCGGGCCCGGCACCCACATGCTTCGGTTCGGAGGCCAGCCGGATTCGGTTGATCCAGATCATGACACGAGCTCTCGGAGCCAGTGGGCGCAGTCTTGAAAACGGATGGGCTCCTTGTCTATGGGTCAATCTACAGTGAGACGGTGTGGCGGCCTGACGGTTACCACAGGAATGGATGATATTTGTCTGGATAGTAGACGGTCGGGTAAACGCAGGTGGTGAGCGCTGAGTACAAGCTCCCGCTTGTCGCCGCCCTGCAAACCGGTGAAGAATGCCACCAATGCCTCACCGGTTCCTGAAAATCATACGGGACTCGACACGCAATCAGGTTAGTTGATGAGGTTGGCTTCTGCACGGGTACGACGCAGAGTCTCCGATGGCAGCTCCCCAAAAGCGTACTTATAGTTATCGGCGAAGCGACCGAGATGCAGGAATCCGTAGTCAATCGCTGCTTCGGTGACACTCCTCACCGCAGAGTCAGGGTTGCTCAAGTGAGCATAAACGGCTTCCAATTTGCGCTGACGTATGAATCGCATGGGTGTCGTACCCGCATGTTTTTTGAATAGTTCATATAAAGCGGGAGCACTCATATCTGCCAGTTCAATCAGCTTCTCCAAGCATATACTCTGCTTGATGTTGTTCAATATAAACTCTTCCAGACGTTCGAATGAATCACTGGCACAACTCAACGGCTCGTGGATGATATTACTTCCGGGTATGGAGAGCAACTTACTTATTAAGAGCCTGGCATAGCGCCCGCCCACCTGAAGATGAGACTGACTACTATCCGCTTCCTGACAAACCAAATCAAGCAAACCAATTAGGCTATCCTGCTTTGCGGTACGGTAAAGCGGAGCGAAGCGCACCATCGATCCCGAGTAACTCCACCTATTTTCGTTACAAACCTCGTGAACCAATCGAGCGGGAATCTTTACAATAAGCTTCTCGTAATTGTCTGAGTAGGTAAGATCCAAAAGACTATCAGGGTTTATCAATAATAATTCGCCGGGAGCCAATATATGCTCTTCACCACCCGTTTTCAATGAACAGAGCCCTTTAAGCACGAGGTGCACATGGTAGAGACCTTCACGTTCATGCGACAAGACTGCGGCTCTATCACCGTAGCACATTTGGAAGAGCTCCAAGCCGCCAATCTCGGCATGCTTTAGATCAACCTTTAGATTATTAATGCGGTTTTGGAAAACTCGATGGGAGCCGGCATGCTCGTTGGAATAATCGACAGCATCGCTAAGGCGGCAACTACTTAAAATTTGGCTTTTTTCACTTAACTGACAAAAATGCATTACCATTACCCTCTACTCCTGAATTCGTGACCTGATCCACCGGTGCAGCGCACCTGAGCCAAATTCGGCACTGCTTCAAAAAGTTGATCTCAACTTGACCCCGCCGGGCTCTGGCCGTGCCATCGGCGTGACTTCAGCCTCGACAACCTCAATAACTGATGTTTTTTTGATCAATTTCATCGGCGCAGACATCGCGTGCCCTCTCATTCCTGATCCTCGGTGGTTTGGTAGGTTCGTAGCCTTGGTCCGGCCGATCCGTAGTCGCAGCCGAACGCCTTGAAGCCAGGGTGGTGTCGCCCAAAGTGCAAGCTGAGTCGGCGGCCACTGCTGACCAGACGTCAGGCCATATAAAATAAATAAGCTCCTGCATCACCGTTTCCAGCCGTCGACGTTTGGTTCGGTGACGGATCGGGGCGTCCGGTCCCAGCAGTGCCCGCTATCCCATCCAGCGTAGGATGTTGTAAACCGGGTGTGATGATCTCGGTGTTGAACTATTTGAATGCGAAGGTGCGCATGGCCATGGTAGAACATCACTTTTTGGGTGAATGGAGGATGGCACCCCTTTTACCGTCGCAGACCTCGTGGCCCTGGGCAGGGGGAGGATGTAGATTTTGAGTCACGGAGTCGAGTTTTTGTATTTTTTTTATTGATTGACGACCTGCATGATCGAACCGCTCACCGATATAGCGGACACAGGTATACGACATCTTGCTTTAGGTCAAAATTGACTTATCACTGGATCCGTGAACCCAAATACCCCACCCTCCAGAGCCTGTCCTGTACTAGCACACATCCGGGCGATTTCAGTGCGTTGCACACCAAGCCAGTTGCTTTCGGCGGCTCACGCACACTTTCATTCTCCATCAATACCAAACCGAAGTCTATACACCTCATAGCGGCCTGACCCGGTAGGCTGCTGGTCTGAACCGGCATGGATCGCTCGTCAGAACACTGTCCTCTGATCGCAAAATGAACAATCTCAGGCTACTGGCCGACCTTGACCTACAACTTTGCGGGTATCAACCACTTGGTGTTGACTGTAGCTTGGTGTAACTTGGCCTCAAAGGTGCCCGGGCAACTACAGTGAGGAGCGCAGTGAGGAACAGAGCCGTCCAACGCACGCTGCTGATGAACAACCCGAGCATGTTGTTTCCAAGCAAGAAACCTGAACCCGCCTGAACCGAGGAAGCCGGCATGACAAAAGCAAGACTTTTTTTTATCGCCATCGGCGTTTTTTACATCATCAACCTCATTGGCACGCTTCCCTTCGGCACCTTGAGCTTGTTTGGCACGATGTACCCAAACGTCGAACTGCATGTGGATCAACCGATCTTCACCCTGCTGCAAGATGCCTGGGCTATTGTCGGTCTTCAGTTGGGTGCCATTGGCATCGTCGCTTTGTGGGGCGCACGCGATCCGAGCCGGTATGAAGCCGTCATTCCAGTGGTCATTGCAACGGAAGTTCTGGATGGCTTCTGGGATTTTTACAGCATCGTATGGAGCTATGAAGCTCTGTGGTTCGGACTGGTCACACTGGCGATTCATCTGATCTGGATTGGCTGGGGCTTACGTGTCTGGTGTGCCCTGCGTCGAACCCGCTGAAATCTGCCGTGTATTCAAAATCGAGAACGTGGCCGATGAGATAAGCGACGTCGTTCCGGAGCCACTGACACCACCAGCATCGATTGCGACCTACTCACGCTGGGCTTCGCTGGGGTCTGCTCGGTTTTGTTGTTTTAAAATGTACCAGTACGAAGTACGGCATGCCGACGTGTGACATTCTGACAGCCACACCCGGCCGGCGGCCGGGCTATCCTGCCTTCGATTGAAAAGTGGTCAGCTCGGGTGTCAGCTGCCTGGGTTTGAGCGGGAAGGGGGGTGGGCTGCGATCATGCACAATAAACCACTGGGGCCAGGGTGATTGTCGTGCGCGGCGGCGTTGGTACTGAAGCACCCAATGCCCCCAAGACGGTATCTCTTGGCCAGCTCAGAGACTACCACCAGGGCGAGATCGCGGCGATCCCCTGGGCACCGCTGCGCTGGGCCTGGAGCAGGTCATCCTCGTCGAGCCCGCCCAGCGCGTACACCGGCAACCTGCACTCGGCCACCAGCGCGGCAAACCGCTCCCATCCCAACACCGGCGCGCCCGGGTGGGAGCGGGTGGGTTTGACCGGTGACAGGGTGATGAAGTCGACCCCCTTCTCTTGCGCCATGCGGATCTGCTGTGCGTCGTGGCAGGAGGCGCTGAGCCAACGCCCTTTGAACTGAGCCCGGCTTGCCAGCGCCTGCAACCGCGCCGAGGTCAGGTGCAGGTGTTCAACCCCCAGCGCATGGGCCTGTTCGAGGGAGGCGTTGACCCCCAGCCGCGCGTTGAACCGGACGGAGAGGGGGTGCAACTGCCGATACAGCTCCGCGAAGGCGGCCTCGTCAAGCGATTTGGCGCGCAAAATCACCTGGCTGATCCCGCGCTGAAACGCCCGTTGCAGCTTGTCGCCATAGTCGGCGGGGGCGGCCCCGTCAGCGGTGATCAGTAACCGGGGGGAGAGGCGGGCGGCGGTGATGATGGGGGTGTTGGCGGCCGGAAAGGGGTAGTGATCCAATGCGTGCGGGGGAACCCAGCGAATGGGTTGTCCCTCCACCCCCCTCGCCTCGCCGACGAAAGCGGTGACCTCCCACACGTCCAGCCACACCGACCGGTCGGGATAGTGGTAGGGAATCTGGATCAATGGCCGCGCCCGGGTCGGCTCGATCCCCAGCTCCTCGCGCAGCTCTCGCCGCAGCGCCTGGGCCGGGGACTCGCCGGGCTCCACCTTGCCGCCGGGAAACTCCCACCGACCGCCCTGGTGCTTGTCGTCGCCTCGGCGGGCGATGAGGATCTCCCCCCGGCGGTCACGAATGACCGCCACCACCACATGGATCAACTCAGCCACCGATCAGCTGCGGTACTCCGCGTTGATGCGGATGTAGTCGTGGGACAGGTCGGTGGTCCAGACCCGCTCGGTGACCTTGCCGCGGTTGAGCACCACCCGGATCAGAATCTCCTCGCCGTTCATCACCGCCTGGCCGGCCTCTTCGGTGTAGCTGGCGGCGCGCCCCCCCTGTTCGACGATGCAGAGGTCGTTGAGGTAGATCTGCAGCGCTTCCAGATCCAGATTGTCGATCCCGGCACGGCCCACACAGGCGAGAATACGACCCCAGTTCGGATCGCTGGCGTAAAGCGCCGTCTTCACCAGCGGCGAGTGGGCGATGGTGTAGGCCACGTCCAGCGCCTCCCTGCGGGTGCCGGCGGCTTCAACCCGCACTTCGACGAATTTGGTCGCCCCCTCGCCATCGCGCACGATGGCGTGGGACAGCGCCAGCATCACCCGCTCCAGCGCGGCGGTGAAAAGGGTGCCCAGCTCGTAGTCGGAGCCGTCGATCAGCACACCGCTGGTTCCGGTGGCCGCCAGCATACAGGCGTCGTTGGTGGAGGTATCGCCATCGATGGTGATCCGGTTGAATGAGCGATCCGCCACGGCGCTCAGCCACTGCTGCAGCAGCGGCTGCGGAACCCGGGCATCGGTGGCGACATAGGCCAGCATGGTCGCCATGTTGGGCATGATCATGCCGGCCCCCTTGGAGATGCCGGTCAGGGTCACCGTCTTGCCCCGGTATTCAAACTGCTCACTGGCCGCCTTGGGGCGGGTATCGGTGGTCATGATCCCCCGGGCGGCCCGCTCCCAGTTGTTCTCGGCAAGGTCGGCTTTGGCGGCCTCCAGTGCCCCCAGAATCTTGGCCACCGGCAGGGGTTCACCGATCACGCCGGTGGAAAAGGGCAGCACCGCGGCAACCGGCACAGCACACACGCGGGCGAGCGCTTCACAGCAGCGCAGGGCGTCCTCCATCCCCTGCTGGCCGGTGCCGGCGTTGGCGTTGCCGGTATTGACCAGCAGGTAGCGAGGCGCCTGCTGGCTCAGGTGGTGCTTGCTGATCCGTACCGGCGCGGCGCAGAAGGCGTTCAGGGTAAACACCCCCGCCAGCGAGCTGCCCTCGGCCAGCTCCATCAGCACGAGATCCTCCCGGCCCGGTTTCTTGATCCCGGCGGAGGTGATACCCAAACGAAATCCCTTGACCGGATGGAGCAAGGGCAAAGTAGCCGGACCAACTGCCATGATTCTGTTTTCCTTGGTAATTAGCTGATTTTACCGTGACACTGCTTGTATTTTTTCCCCGAACCGCAGGGGCAGGGATCGTTGCGCCCCACCTTGGGCGTCTGTCGCACATAGGGCGCGGCGTTGCCTTCCGGCTCGGGCTCGGGCTGGGTTTGAACCGCCTCGCTGGCCGCGGCGGAGCCGGGCGCATGCTCGAAGTTCAGCCGCTGGCGCGCGGCCTCGGCGCGGCGCTGAGCTTCCATCTGCTCGACCTCCTCCTGCTCGCGCACCTTGACGTGGCTGAGGATGCGGATCACGTCATGCTTGATGTTCTCCAGCAGATCCTGAAACAGGGCGAACGCTTCACGTTTGTACTCCTGTTTCGGGTTTTTCTGCGCATAACCCCGCAGATGGATCCCTTGGCGCAGCAGATCCATGGTCTGCAGGTGCTCCTTCCAGAGGGTATCCAGCACCTGCAGCATCACCTGTTTCTCGAACATGCGCATGGTGGGCGCGCCGACGACCTCCTCCTTCGCCCGGTAGGCGCGGAGGATCTCCTGCTGGATCTTCTCGCGCAGGGTCTCCTCATGCAGCGAATCGTCCTCATCCAGCCACTGCTGTAGCGGCAGCCGCAGGGCGAATTCACGCTCCAGCGCCTGCTCCAGCCCCGCCACATCCCACATCTCCTCGAGACTCTGCGGCGGGATATGCTCGCTGATGGTGTTATCGATCACCTCACTGCGGATCGCATCGATGGTTTCGGAGATATCATCCGCCGCCATCACCTCGTTGCGCTGCCCATAGATCACACTGCGCTGGTCGTTGGCGACATCGTCATACTCGAGCAGCGACTTGCGGATATCGAAGTTGCGCCCCTCCACCTTGCGCTGGGCCTTTTCGATGGCGTTGGTGACCATTTTGTGCTCGATCGCCTCGCCCTTTTCCATCCCGAGCGCCTGCATGAACTGGCGCACCCGCTCGGAAGCGAAGATCCGCATCAGGTCATCCTCCATCGACAGGAAGAAGCGCGACGAGCCCGGATCACCCTGCCGCCCGGCGCGCCCGCGCAGCTGGTTGTCGATGCGGCGGGACTCGTGGCGCTCGGTGCCGATGATATGCAGCCCTCCGGCCTCGATCACCAGATCGTGCCGCTGGCGCCACTCGCTCACCGCCTGGTCCACTTCCGCCTGAGTGCTGTCGGCGGCCAGCGCTTCCAGCTCCGCCTCCAGCTTGCCGCCGAGCTTGATATCCGTACCCCGGCCCGCCATGTTGGTGGCGATGGTGATCGCCCCCGGCCGGCCTGCTTCGGCGATGATCTCGGCCTCCCGGCTGTGGTTTTTGGCGTTGAGGACATTGTGCGGAATGTTTTCCTTTTTCAGCAGCGCCGAGAGCAGCTCCGATGATTCCACCGACGCGGTGCCCACCAGCACGGGGCGGTTGTGCTCGCGGCAGTGGCGGATCTCCTCGACGATCGCCTGATATTTTTCCTCCATGGTGAGGAACACCACGTCGTTGTAATCCTTGCGCTGTACCGGGCGGTTGGTGGGGATGACCACCACATCGAGGCCGTAGATCTGGCGCAGCTCGAACGCCTCGGTATCGGCGGTGCCGGTCATGCCGGAGAGCTTCTCATACAGCCGGAAGTAGTTCTGGAAGGTGGTGGAGGCCAGGGTCTGGCTTTCCAGCTGGATCGGTACCCCCTCCTTCGCTTCGATCGCCTGGTGCAGCCCCTCGGACCAGCGCCGCCCCGGCATGATGCGGCCGGTATGCTCATCCACGATCACCACCTGACCGTTCTGGATGATGTAGTCCTTGTCCCGCTGGAACAGGTAGTGCGCCCGCAGCGCGGCCAACACATGGTGCAGCAGGTTTAGATTCTGCGGGGCGTAGAGGCTCTCCCCCTCCTGCAGCAGGCCATGCTCGATCAGCAGCTCCTCCACCAGCTGGTGGCCCGCCTCGGTCAGCTCCACCGTGCGGTTTTTCTCATCGACCACGAAGTGTTCCTCGACCACCTGTTCGGTATCTTTCGGGTCCAGCTCGCCGTGGAACTGTTTCAGGCTGGGGATCAGCTGGTTGATCTTGAGGTAGGTGGCGGAGCTGTCCTCGGCCGGGCCGGAGATGATCAGGGGGGTGCGTGCCTCATCGATCAGGATGGAGTCCACCTCATCGACCACGGCGAAGTAGAAATCACGCTGCACCTTGTCGGAGAGGCTGAACGCCATGTTGTCGCGCAGGTAATCGAAGCCGAACTCGTTGTTGGTGCCGTAGGTGATGTCGCAGGCGTAGGCGGCCCGCTTGGTTTCCGGGTCCTGCCCGGCGCGCACCACGCCGACACTCATGCCGAGGGATTCATACAGCGGCCGCATCCAGTCGGCATCCCGCTGGGCCAGATAGTCGTTCACGGTGACCACATGCACACCGCGCTGCGGCAGGGCGTTGAGGTAGACCGCCAGGGTGGCCACCAGGGTTTTACCCTCACCGGTTTTCATCTCGGCGACCTTGCCTTCATGCAGCACCAGGCCGCCGATCAGCTGCACATCGAAATGGCGCATCCCCAGCACCCGCTTGGCGGCCTCGCGCACCGCGGCAAAGGCTTCCGCCAGCATCTTCTCCAGCGGCTCACCCTGCTCCAGCCGCTGCCTGAACTCAACCGTCTTGGCCTTCAGCTCGTCATCGGAAAGCGCTTCGAAGCCCTCTTCCAGCGCGTTGATCTGCTTGACGATTTTCCCCAGGCGCTTCAACTCGCGCTCGTTTTTACTTCCCAGAATCTTTTTAAACAGTGAGGTCAGCATAATTCGACTTTTAACCGGTTGAGTGCAAGGAGGCAACGATGAGCCCGGTGAGCGTTTGCCTGAAAAGTGGACACGCCATTGTACCTATATTGGGGCCGATAGTTGAATGCCAAGGGCGGCAAATTTGCTGCCCGGGGACGCTGGCGCGCGGGCCTGAAAGGAGGAAAACCGGCAGGCAGCCGGTCGGAGCGGGTGCGGGCGGCGGCGGGATCAGCCCGCCGCGACCGGACGATGGTAGGAGATGGGGGCGGTCTGCTCCTGGCCCTCGAAGGTGGTCAGCTCCCAGGCCTCTTGCGTTGCCAGCAGCTTGCGCAGCAGCATGTTGTTCAGGTGGTGACCGGACTTGAAGCCGTAAAACTCGCCGATCAGGCTCTTACCCAGAAGGTACAGGTCGCCGATGGCGTCCAGCACCTTGTGTTTGACGAACTCATCTTCGTAGCGCAGGCCATCCTCATTCAGGATCTTGAAGTCGTCGACCACGATGGCGTTTTCAAAGCTGCCCCCGAGGACCAGATTGCGGGAGCGTAAATACTCGATATCACGCATGAAACCGAAGGTGCGCGCCCGGCTCACCTCCTTGACGAACGAGGTGCTGGAAAAGTCCAGCACCGCTTCCATGTTGCGGTTGAGAAACGCCGGGTGATCGAACTCGATGCAGAAACCGACCTTGAAGCCATCGAACGGACGGAAGGTGGCGGTTTTGCCCTCGTGGCTCACCGTCACCTCCTTTTTGATGCGGATGAACTGTTTCGGGGCGTTCTGCTCCTCGATACCGGCGGACTGGATCAGAAACACGAACGGCGCCGCGCTGCCATCCATGATCGGCACCTCTTCGGCGCTCAGCTCGATATAGGCGTTGTCGATCCCCAGCCCCGCCAGTGCCGACAGCAGGTGCTCCACCGTGGCAACGCGGATGCCATCACGCGCCAGGTTGGTCGATAGAGTCGTGTCGACCACGTTGTCGGCACGCGCCTCGATCTCGAAAACCGGGTCCAGATCCACCCGCCGGAAGGCGATGCCCGTGTCGACCGGCGCCGGCTTCAGCGTCAGGTAGACCTTTTGGCCGGTATGCAGGCCGATGCCGGTGGCCTTGATGCTGTTCTTGAGAGTACGCTGTTTGATCATCTGCCCCGCCAACCTGAAATGTTACGAAAAGCCGTGAAAATTTTACAAGCAAGTGACACTTGCGGCAATGCAAAAAGGTGTCCGCTTGCCCGCGCCTAATCCGCCTGCCGCCGCAGGAAGGTGGGGATATCCAGATTGCCGTAGTCATCCCGCTTCCCGTTCTGATCCGTGCCCCCCTCCTGCTGCTGCTTGTCCAGCAGCGCTTCCTCGCGCTGGCGGCGCAAAATGGTGGGCAGCTCGATCTCATCCAGATTCAGGGAACCGTCCTGCTTGCGGCTGCCGGGCGCCTGCCCCTGAACCACCTTCATCGGCTGAGCGCGGGGCCGGTCGAGCCCGGTGGCCACCACGGTCACCTTGATCTCATCCCCCAGTGAGGGATCGATGACGGTACCCACCATGATGGTGGCATCCTCATCGGCGTACTGCTCGACGATGCTGCCCACCTCGTTGAACTCACCCAGACTCAGGTCTTCACCGGCCGCGATGTTGACCAGAATGCCGCTGGCCCCGCGCAGGTCGATATCCTCCAGCAGCGGGCTGCGGATGGCGGCCTCGGCGGCCTCGGCGGCACGGTTGTCGCCCCGGGCCACCGCACTGCCCATCATCGCCATCCCCATCTCCGACATCACCGTGCGCACGTCGGCAAAGTCCACGTTGATCATCCCCGGGCGGGTGATCAGGTCGGCGATCCCCTGCACCGCCCCCTTGAGCACGTCGTTGGCGGCGCTGAAGGCGTTGACCAGAGTGCAGTTCTTGCCCAGCACCTGCATCAGTTTTTCATTGGGAATGATGATCAGCGAGTCGACCGCGCTGCGCAGCTCGTTGATCCCCTCCTCGGCGATCTTCATCCGCTTGCGCCCCTCGAACGGGAACGGACGGGTTACCACCGCCACGGTCAGAATACCCAGCTCGCGGGCCACCTCCGCTACGATTGGCGCCGCACCGGTGCCGGTCCCCCCGCCCATGCCCGCGGTGATGAACACCATGTCGGCGCCGGAGAGGGTCTCGGCGATCCGCTCGCGATCATCGATCGCCGCCTGACGGCCGATCCGAGGGTCGGCGCCCGCTCCCAACCCTCGGGTCAGCTCGCTGCCGATATGCAGCGCCGTGCGGGCCGCATTGCGGCTCAGCGCCTGAGCATCGGTGTTGGCGCAGATGAACTCGACACCTTCCACCTCCTTGTCGACCATATACTGCACGGCGTTGCCACCGCCGCCACCGACGCCGATCACCTTGATCAGCGCACTTTGGGTGACACTCTCGACCAGTTCAAACATCTTTTCCTCCTTCCCGGGGCGCCTGTCACTACCTTCCGGCGCTACCGGCGACAACATTGATGAATTTTGCTCTCAGAAGTTGCCCAGCAACCACTTTTTGAACCGTTTCAGATAGATAGCCGGATTGGGTCTGGGCAGACGCTCCCGCTGCGGGGGCGTTGCCACCAGCTCGCTCCCGGTCTCGGCGACGATGGGTGCCATCGGCACCGCATGATCCTGTTTGGCGTAGTGCAGCAGGCCGATGCTGGTGGCATAGACCGGATTGCTCAGCTGGGCCTCCAGCCCCCGCGTGCCCTGTGGCCGGGCCAGCCGTACCGGCATGTGGAAGATCTCCTCCGCCAGCTCCACCGCCCCCTCCATCTTGGCGGTACCCCCGGTCAACACCACGCCGGCGGCCACCAGATCCTCGAAAC
>JAXHUI010000051.1:0-14356 GCA_034189745.1 Pseudomonadota bacterium | reverse complement strand
GGCGTATGCGAGCGGTCTTCGGTACTGGAACGGCTGCGCCACTTGCGCACCGTGGCTTCACTGATGCCATACTGCCGGGCGGGCTCGCGGACCGGTTTGGTACTGGCCGCCAGCTCTTTGCGAATGGCGGGCGTAGTGCGTGCCTGTTTGTGCAAAGATACCATCATGTCGATGGGCCTCCCTGTGTCTCCTGGATCAATTGCTCGATGGCGCGATACATGACGTATAGAGCGACGAACCAAGGATAACGCCGTTGGCTTATATGATCATCCGGGATGCGGCGCGTGTCGCATCCCGGATGATCCATGCGCTCCCACCCGTGTAGACTAACCCACAGGGCCGGGGGCATGGTGCTACGCTCGACATCACACCAGGGCCCGCCGCGGCATTGATCAGTGGCGACGTTTGTAGCGGCGCCAGCACCAGAGCAGTGGGCCGGACAGGGCGTACAGCAGGAACAGTAGCCAGAGGAAGGTCGAGGTGCTGATCGAGATGATCCCAAGCACCAGTGCGATCACGGTCAAGATCCAGAACGGCACCTGGCCCTTGAAGTCCACATCCTTGAAGCTGTAGTAGAGCACATTGCTGACCATCAGCACGCCGCATAGCACGAGGTAGAGTGCCACCAGGTAGTCGCCGCCGCTCAGGTCGATCTCATACTCGGTACAGGTCCAGACCAGCCCGGCAACCACCGCCGCCGCCGCGGGGCTGGGCAGACCGATAAAGTAGCGTTTGTCCACCGATCCGATCTGGGTGTTGAACCGCGCCAGGCGCAAAGCCGCGCCGACGGCGTATACAAAGGCGGCAAAAAAGCCCAGTTTGCCCAGATCGAACAGTAGCCAGTTGTACGCCACCAGCGCCGGCGCCACGCCAAAGGAGACCATATCGGCCAGGGAGTCGTACTCGGCGCCGAACGCGCTCTGGGTATTGGTCATACGAGCCACGCGGCCATCCAGTCCATCCAGCAGCATGGAAACGAAAATGGCGATGGCGGCGGGGATGAACTGACCGTTCATGCTGGCAAGAATGGCGTAGAAACCGGAGAACAAGGCGCCGGTGGTAAACAGATTTGGTAGCAGGTAGACACCGCGCCGGCGGTGGGTCCCTTCCTCCGAAGGCTCATGTTCGTCTGGCGGCGATTGTTGTTGATCACTCATTCAGGGCTGCCTCTTCGCTACGACCGGAGGCATCATTCTACCCGACACCCGGGCCTGAACCCAACGCCGCGCAGCGCAACGACTTCTGCTTGACTCAATCAACAGGCACCCCGGTCTTTTCGCGATAGGCCGCAGCCAGGTTGGCATACAGGGCTTTACTGATACCGGTCACATCCATGAACCGCTCCAGCTCATGGCCACGGTAGGAGTCCAGCATGAGCAGCAGGCAGAAGCTGGCGGCGGCGTTGAACGCCTTGAGGAGAGCACCTATTTTGGCCACATCATCGGTATAGATATCCGACAACAGTGGAATGAGATGCTTATTGATCAGGGCGATCCCGCTAGTCATGAACTTGTCGGGCAGTTTCACTTGCACATGAACCACACCCACGCGGTGCATGTAGGCCGCAAAGTCAGCATCGTGGGGACCGGTAAACACTCTTTTGAGCCAAGTTTCGTGGGTGGCTTTCAGTGCATCGATACGCCCCTCCAGAAACGGCAAAGTCTCTGGAATGGTCTGCAACTCGGCGTAAAACGCGTCGGTGATGGCGGCAAAATGGGGCTGGAGTTTGGGAGCTTCCTGAACCAGAACACGTTCATCATCAGGCTCAAATCCGGCATGGGTCTTGGCCTGCTCACACAAAGCAGCAAAATCGACATTATTCATAGCGGACGCATCCTTCAATAGTGGTGGCAGGAGAACATCCGGTAGGGCTCAGCGGGTGGGGCGCACCGCCCAAACGATCTATTTTTTTCGTGCGCCCATTCATGGCTCGCTCATACCGGAGTCCAACATTGCAAAAGCCACTTCACGATCTGGATCTTGAAAAGTGGCTCGTTCTCGAGTACCTCGGCGCAATGCCAGCGGCTCAGGGAGTGCTTCCCCTTGCCGGCGACACAGTACCGTTGATGACATAGGCAGAAGCCATGCCAAAACCACTCGAGCATTATGGTTATCCGCTATGACGGGGGTATTTCAGCGGGGCGACGTGCGGAGTTTCTGTGCAGCGTGCTTCAGTCGGGTGCAGATCAGCACCAGAAACGTGCAGCAGGGCCGAACGCAAAACCGCCGGGCAGGGCCGGCGGTTGCTGTTCGGTCACGCCGCGGGCGGCGGGATCAGTTCTTCTCTTTGTCGACCAGCTTGTTGGCGGCGATCCACGGCATCATCGCACGCAGTTTTTCTCCGACCTGTTCGATCGGGTGGGCCGCGTTGTTGCGGCGGCGGGCGGTCATGGCGGGATAGTTGGTGGCGCCTTCGCTGATGAACATCTTGGCGTATTCACCATCCTGAATGCGCCGCAGGGCGTTGCGCATCGCTGCGCGGGACTGCTCGTTGATCACCTCCGGGCCGGTCACGTACTCACCGTACTCGGCGTTGTTGGAGATGGAGTAGTTCATGTTGGCGATGCCGCCTTCGTACATCAGGTCCACGATCAGTTTCAGCTCGTGCAGGCACTCGAAGTAGGCCATCTCCGGCGCGTATCCGGCCTCCACCAGTGTCTCGAAACCGGCCTTGACCAGCTCGACGCAGCCACCACAGAGAACGGCCTGCTCGCCGAACAGGTCGGTTTCGGTCTCATCCTTGAAGGTGGTTTCGATGATGCCGGTACGACCGCCGCCCACGCCGGACGCGTAAGACAACGCCACGTTTTTGGCGTTGCCGGACGCATCCTGGAAGATTGCGATCAGGTCAGGGATACCGCCGCCCTTGACGAACTCGTTCCGTACCGTGTGGCCCGGCGCCTTCGGCGCAATCATGATCACGTCCAGATCCTTGCGCGGCACCACCTGGTTGTAATGGATGGAGAAGCCGTGGGCAAAGGCCAAGGTGGCGCCCTGCTTGATGTTCGGTTCGATCTCACTCTTGTACAGCTGCCCCTGGAACTCATCCGGGGTCAGGATCATCACCAGATCGGCGGCGGCGACGGCGGCGGCCACGTCGGCCACTTTCAGCCCCTGGGCCTCGGCCTTGGCACGGGAGGAGGAGCCGGCCCGCAGGCCGACGGTTACATCGACGCCGGAGTCGTGCAGGTTGCAGGCGTGGGCATGACCCTGGGAGCCGTACCCGATGATGGCAACTTTTTTGCTCTGGATGATGGAGAGATCACAGTCTTTGTCGTAGTAAACCTGCATGGTTGTTATCCTTTGGCTTGAGTGGGGGGAGTGGGGGCGCAGCCGCAAGCGGTCGACACCGGCGACCCCATGACCGGCCACCTTAAGGGATGGTGCTCGTTGCGTAAAATGATATATTTGCAACATTATCTTTCAGATCAGGAAACGCCATGGACACCCGCACCCTGCGCCTGTTTCTGAGCCTGGCGAAGACGCTGCACTTTGGCCGCAGCAGCGAGGCCTGTCACGTCAGTCCCTCCACCCTGAGCCGTGCCATCAAGCAGCTGGAGCACTCCTTGGGGGTCACCCTGTTCCTGCGCGACAACCGCAGCGTGCAGCTGACCCCGGAGGGGGTGCGCTTTGCCCAGTACGCCCGTGAGGCGTTGCAGCAGTGGGAGCAGCTGCGCAGCTCCCTGCTGGAGAGCGCCGACGAGCTCCAGGGGGAGATCAGCGTCTACTGCTCGGTCACCGCCAGCTACAGTTTTCTCTATCCGCTGCTGCGCCGGTTTCGTCAGCGCTACCCGCGGGTGGAGATCAAGCTGCACACCGGCGACCCGGAGCACGCCATCGCACGGGTGCAGAGCGGCCAGGAGGAGATCTCCATCGCCGCCCGCCCGGCCCGCCTCCGTGCCGGGGTCGCCTTCCGCCCCATCGATCGCACTCCGCTGCTGTTCATCGCCCCGGCCAGTGAGCCGAGTGATCGGCTCGACACGGAAGCGCAGTGGAGCCGCCAGCCGATGATACTGCCGGAGAGCGGCATCTCCCGCGAGCGCGTCGATCAGTGGTTCAGCGCGCGCCATATTCAGCCGCGCATCTATGCCCAGGTGGCCGGCAACGAGGCGATCGTCAGCATGGTCAGCCTCGGTTGCGGCATCGGCGTGGTGCCGCAGATCGTGCTGGAGAACAGCCCCTTGGCGGACCGGGTGCGGGTGCTGCCGGTCCTGCCGGCGCTGGAGCCCTACGAGATCGGCCTGTTTGCGCTGGAACGCAAGCTGCGCTCGCCCCTGATCCGTGCCTTCTGGTCGCTGCTGGATAATGGCCCCGTCACAGAGTGACGCTACGCTGCCCGCTGATTTTTCAGGAGATTGCCGTTCCATGACCCCCGAGATGCTGTTTGTGTTTGCCCTCCTCGCCACCACCATCGCACTGTTCATCAGCGACCGTATCCGCATGGATCTTGTGGCGCTCATGGTGGTGGTCGCCCTGGCCCTCTCCGGCGTCATCACCCCGGCGGAGTCGGTAGCCGGTTTCGGTGAACCGGTGGTCATCATGATCGCCGCCCTGTTTGTGGTGGGCGAGGCGCTGTTTCGCACCGGCATCGCCGCGGGCGCCGGCAACTGGCTGCTGCGCATGGGGGGGCGCAGTGAGGCCCGGCTGCTGCTCTTTCTGCTCCCGGTGGTGGCGGCGCTGTCGGCGTTCATGAGCTCCACCGGCGCGGTGGCGTTGCTGATCCCGGTGGTGCTGAGCATGGCCCGCCGCTCCGACATGCAGCCGTCGCGACTGATGATGCCACTGGCCTTCGCCGCGCTCATCGGCGGGATGCTGACCTTGATCGGCACACCGCCCAATATCATCGTCAGCAGCCAGATGCACGCGGCCGGGTTTGAACCCTTTGGTTTTTTCGACTTCACCCCGTTGGGGCTGGCGATACTGGTCGCGGGGATGGGTTATCTGATTTTCGTGGCCCGCCGGCTGCTGCCCACGCCCGGCCCGCAAACGAAGGAGGAGGGTGCGCCGGATGTCGCCACCCTCACCGCCCGCTACGCCCTGAGTCGTCAGCTGCATCAGCTGCTGGTTCTACCGGGCAGCCCTCTGGCGGAGAAGACCCCGACGGAAGCGGCCCTGCGTACCGAGCATGACCTCACCGTGATCGCCATCTCCCGCGCCGGGACGTTCCTCCCCAGCCTGCTGCCGGTGCTGAGCAACACCCGTATCCGCTATCAGGATCATCTGATCGTCTATGCCGATGAGGCGACGCTGGATCAGCTCTGCAACACCCTGAAACTGAAGCGGCTGGAATTCCCCACCCATGCGGTGGGGCAACTTCAGCGCCAGTTCGGCATGGCTGAAGTGCTGCTTCCCCCCGGCTCCCCCCTGTGTGACCACTCGATCAAGGAGGGGCGGTTTCGTGAACGCTACGGCCTGAGTGTGCTGGGTGTGCGCCGCGACCTGCGCGCCGTGGACCCCAGTTTCACCACCACCCGCCTCCTGCCTGGCGACACCCTGCTACTGGCCGGCAGCTGGGAGCAGATCCGCCGCCTGCGGGGTTCCCGCGAGCTGGTGGTGTTGCAGACCCCCGCCGAGCTGGAGGAGATCCCCACCCACGGTAACCGCGGGCCGGTTGCGCTGCTCATTCTGCTGGCGATGCTGCTCTGCATGACCACCGGCTGGCTGGACAATCTGGCAGCCATTCTGCTGGCCGCGCTGGCGATGATCATCTGCGGCTGCGTATCGT
Source organism: Pseudomonadota bacterium (assembly GCA_034189745.1). GTDB lineage: Bacteria > Pseudomonadota > Gammaproteobacteria > Pseudomonadales > Balneatricaceae > Marinobacterium. The sequence continues at coordinate 8,631 of JAXHUI010000051.1, read as the reverse complement.
TGCAGGAGGCCTACCGCTCCCTCAACGCCACCAGCCTGGTCCTGATCGCCGGGATGTTGCCCCTGGCGCTGGCGATGGAGCGCAGCGGCGCACTGGCCTGGGTGGTCGAGCACCTCGTCGGGCTGGTCGGTGAGGGCAGCCCGCTGGGGCTCTGTGCCAGCCTGTTCCTGCTGACCTCGCTGCTGAGTCAGTTCATCTCCAATACCGCCACCACCGTGCTGCTGGCACCCATTGCGATCACCACCGCCCAGCTGACCGGCATCAACCCCGAGCCGGTCATGATGACGGTGGCGATCGCCGCATCCACCGCCTTCGCCACCCCGATCGCCTCGCCGGTCAACACCCTGGTGCTGGCACCGGGTAACTACCGCTTTGCCGATTTTGCCCGGGTGGGGATCCCGTTGCAGCTGTTGGCGCTGGCGATCACGTTACTGCTGACGCCCCGGCTGTTCCCGTTCTGATGGCGCCATCAATCCAGGTGGCGGTGGAGGAAGCTGACCGAGCGCGACCATGCCAGCGCCGCGTCATCGGCGTCATAGCGCGCCCCGGTGGGGTTGGCGAAGGCGTGGTCCGCCACGTACCAGTAGATCTGGAAATCATTTTTGCCCGCTTCGCTCATCGCCCGCTCGAAACCGCCCACCATCGCCTCATCCATGTATTGATCGAGGGTGCCGAAATGGCCCAGTACCGGGCCGCGCAGCCGCGCCAACTGCTCCGGGGTGCGGCTGACATTGCCGTAGTAGATGATGGTGGCATCCACCGGGGTTGCGATGGAGGCGTTCAGCGACCAGCCCCCGCCAAAGCACCAGCCGATGGTGCCCACTTTGCCGTTGCAACGTTGGTGGCGGCGCAGCCAGTCGATCCAGCCCACCAGGGTCTCCTCCGCCTCCGCTTCATCCACCTGCTGCATCAGTGCCATCGCCTCCTCGGGATCATCGGTGGCACGCCCCTTATAGAGATCCACCGCCAACGCCATGAAGCCGAGGTTGGCAAGCTCCGCCGCCACCGCCTTGATCTGATCGTTCAACCCCCACCACTCATGGATCAGCACCACCGCCGGGAAGGGCCCCTCCCCCTCCGGCATCGCCAGCTGGGCCTGCACCTTGTTGCCGCCCCCCAGCGCCAGCTCCACCTGGCGGGTTCGGCTGCCCGCCGCCTGTGCCAGCAATGGGTCCGCCAGCACCACCGCCAGTGGCAGCGCCAGCATCCCCTTGAGGAAACGACGTCGCTCTTCGCCGGTTGCCCGTGGCAACGGTTTATCGGAAGGGGTATGACCACAGCCGTTGATATTACACATATCTGCTCTCCTCGTTCTGCGCTGAATATCGCCATAGGCTATTTCAGTCGGCTGTTGCGCGCAACGTCCCCGTTCGGCCCACCCCGGCGTCCCTTTCACCGCGCCTGCAAAAAAAACTTTTTTTTAGCCATTTTTTGCTCCATATTCACGCCTTGGTTCCGACCGCCGCACACGCGGTCGGGCACCGCGTGAGGCCCCATCCGGCCTCCATCACCCACAGCGTTGTCGGAGACCCATGGCGATGAACAACCTCTTCAAGCAACTCGGAAAACTCCTCCCGGCCCTGTTGCTGGCGGGTACCGCATCGGCGCAGGAGCTGAACATCTATAACTGGTCGGACTACATAGCCGAAGACACCCTGGCCCGGTTCGAGCAGCAAAGCGGCATCAAAGTGGTATATGACGTATATGACTCCAACGAGGTACTCGAAGCCAAACTGCTGGCGGGCCACAGCGGCTACGATCTGATCTTTCCGACCGCACGCCCCTTTGCCGAGCGCCACATCCGGGCGGGGCTCTACCAGCCGCTGGATAAAAGCAAACTGCCCCACTTCGATAACCTGGACCCGGTGATCATGCAGTCGCTGGCCGACATCGACCCCGGCAACCAACACTTGGTGCCCTATATGTGGGGCACCACCGGCATCGGTTACAACGTGAAAAAGGTGCGCGAGATTCTGGGCGACGAGATGCCGCTGGATAGCTGGCGGCTGCTGTTCGACCCGAAGATCACCGCCAAACTGGCCGACTGCGGCATCGCGCTGATGGACGACGCCACCGAGGTGTTCGTCGCGGCGCGGGCCTATCTGGGTGAAGACACCACCGATTTCAGCAAGGCGGCGCTGGAGCGGGCGGCGGCCACCGTGCTGGCGGTGCGGCCCCATATCCGCTATTTCCACAGCTCCCAGTACATCAACGACCTGGCCAACGGTGACATCTGCGTGGCCCATGGCTACTCCGGTGACATCCTGCAGGCCCGCGACCGGGCGATCGAGGCGGGCAACGGCGTGGAACTGGCCTACAGCGTGCCGGCGGAAGGGGCCGTGGTCTGGACCGACGTGATGGCGATTCCGGCCGATGCCCCCCACCCGGACAACGCCCACCGGTTCATCGACTTTCTGCTGCAACCGGAGGTGATCGCCGCGATCACCAACCGGGTGGCCTACGCCAACGCCAACGCCGCGGCCACCGAGCTGATCGACGCCACCATCCGCAACGACGCAGGGATCTATCCGCCCCAGGAGACGCGGCAGCGGCTGATCGTATTGAAAACCCCCGGCGAGCGCCAGATCCGTGACATGAACCGCATCTGGACCCGGGTCAAAACCGGACGCTGACCCCGGCCGATCACCTGTAGCCGAAATGCCCCTGATCACAGGGGCATCATTTTATCGGGAGTAGCCAACGACGATGGCAACACTGCGCCAGTTCAAACCTGAAGAGCCCTGGCAGGCCCCGGAAGGGGAGCCTCTGGTTCGGATCGAAAAAGTGACCAAGCGCTTTGGCTCTTTTTATGCGGTGGACGAGGTCAGCCTGCACATTCATCAGGGAGAGTTCTTTTCTCTGCTGGGCCCCTCCGGCTGTGGCAAGACCACCCTGCTGCGGATGCTGGCCGGATTTGAAATCCCAACCAATGGCCGCATCTTTATCGATGGTCAGGATGTGACCGAGATGCCCCCCTATGAGCGGCCGGTGAACATGATGTTCCAGTCCTACGCCCTCTTTCCGCACATGAACGTGGCGGACAACATCGCCTTCGGCTTGAAGCAGGAGCGGATGCCCAAGGGGGAGCGTCAGGCTCGGGTCGCCGAGATGCTGGCGCTGGTGCAGATCGAGAAGCTGGCCCAGCGCAAGCCCCACCAACTCTCTGGCGGCCAGCGTCAACGGGTGGCGCTGGCGCGGGCGCTGGCCAAACACCCCAAGATCCTGCTGCTGGACGAGCCGCTGGGGGCGCTGGACAAAAAGCTGCGCGAACAGACCCAGTTCGAGCTGGTCAACATTCAGGAGCGCCTCGGCATCACCTTCATCGTGGTGACCCACGACCAGGAGGAGGCGATGACCATGTCCTCCCGCATCGCCCTGCTGCATGACGGTCGCGTCGAGCAGGTGGACCCGCCGCGGCGGCTGTATGAGTTTCCCTCCACCCGCTATGTGGCCAGCTTCATCGGCTCAGTCAACCTGTTCGAGGGCTATGTGGTGCAGCAGGACGACGACCAGGTGATCGTACAGTGTGACCAGGCCGACACCCTGCTGCAGGTGCGCCACAGTCAACCGCTGGTGCCCGGCATGGCGGTCACCGTTGCGCTGCGCCCGGAGAAGATGCGCCTCATCGGCCAGATCACCCCCGACGCCCCCAACCAGGTGCGCGGCATCATCAAGGAGATCGCCTACCTGGGTGATGTGTCGATCTATCATGTGGAGCTGGGCAGCGGCAAACGGGTGCAGTTCACCCAGTCCAACGTACAGGCGCTGGCGGAACAGCCGCTGAGCTGGGATGAGGAGGTGCTGCTGGGCTGGTCGGCCAACAGTTGCGGGGTGTTGACGGAATGAAACCGAAGCGACACCTGCCGGCGGCACGCGACCTGATCATCATCGTCCCCTGGTTCTGGCTGGCGCTGTTCTTCCTGCTGCCGTTTCTGTTTGTGCTCAAGATCAGCCTCTCCGAGCCGGCGCTGGCGCAGCCCCCCTACCTGGATCTGATCCGCGAGGTCGAAGAGGGGCTGGTGACCATCATGCTCAATTTCGGCAACTATCAACTGCTGCTGCAAGACCCGCTCTATCTGAGCGCCCTGCTGGGCTCGCTGCAGGTGGCCGCCATCTCCACCGTCTGCTGCCTGCTGATCGGCTACCCCATGGCCTACGCCATCGCCCGCTCGCCGGCCCACTGGCGTCTGCCGCTGCTGATGTTGATCATCCTGCCGTTCTGGACCTCCTTTCTGATCCGCATCTATGCCTGGATCGGCATCCTCAAGGGGAACGGGCTGCTCAACAATCTGCTGCTCTGGAGCGGCCTGATCGACGCCCCGCTGGAGATCATGCACACCTCGCTCGCGGTCTATATCGGGGTGGTCTACAACTACCTGCCGTTTGTGATACTGCCGCTCTATGCGACCCTGATCCGGCTCGACCTGACCCTGCTGGAAGCCGCGGCGGATCTGGGCTGCCGCCCGTGGAAACAGTTTGTGCTGATCACCCTGCCGCTGTCGCTGCCGGGGGTGCTGGCCGGTGCCATGCTGGTTTTCATTCCGGTGATGGGCGAGTTCGTGATCCCGGACCTGCTGGGCGGGCCGGATACCCTGATGCTGGGCAAGCTGATGTGGACCGAGTTCTTCAGCAACAAGGATTGGCCGCTGGCCTCCTCCCTGGCGGCGCTGCTGCTGGTGGCGCTGATCGTGCCCTTCGTGCTGCTGCGCCACTTTGAACGCAAGGCCGAGGAGCGCGCCACATGAAGCAACGGATCTCACTGCTGATCACCATTTTGCTGCTGGGATACGCCTTCCTCTACGGCCCCATCATCAGCCTGATCGTCTACTCCTTCAACGAAAGCCGGCTGGTCACCGTCTGGGGTGGCTTCAGCACCCGCTGGTATGGCGAGCTGCTGCAAAACAGCCAGCTGCTCGGGGCGGCCTGGCTCAGTATCCGCATCGCTGCCCTGACCGCCTCGATCGCGATGGTACTGGGCACCCTGGCGGCGCTGGCACTGGTGCGCTTTCGCCGCTTTCGCGGGCGGGGCTCGCTGGAGGTGATGGTGACCGCCCCTCTGGTGATGCCGGAGGTGATCATCGGCCTGTCGCTGCTGCTGCTGTTCGTGGCGATGGAGCGGCTGATCGGCTGGCCGGCGGGACGCGGCATGACCACCATCGTGATCGCCCACACCACCTTCGCCATGGCCTATGTCACGGTGGTGGTGCAAAGCCGGCTGGCGCACATGGATCTCTCCCTGGAGGAGGCGGCGCTGGATCTGGGGGCGCGCCCGCTGAAGGTGTTTTTCACCATCACCCTGCCGATCATCGCCCCCGCCCTGGTCGCCGGTTGGCTGTTGGCCTTCACACTGTCACTGGATGACCTGGTGGTGGCCAGCTTCGTCTCCGGCCCCGGCGCCACCACCCTGCCGATGGTGGTCTACTCCAGCGTCCGCCTCGGGGTCAGCCCCGAGATCAACGCCCTGGCGACCATCATCGTCGGCCTGGTCAGCATCGCGGTGCTGATCACCGGCGTGCTGCTGTGGCGCCAGGAGCGCCGCAACCGCCTCGACGCCCACTGAACCGGGCCCCGTTGCAACAAAAAACCGCTGGCCGTTGAACGACGGGCAGCGGTTTTGGGTCGGCCCAACGGCCTGTCGGCAGCGCCGGGGGGGGCGGTCGCGGCCGCCGCTCCGGTTACAGGCTGAGCACCTTTTCGCCGCGGGCGATGCCACACACCCCCGAGCGCACCACCTCCATGATGGAGGCGCTGCCCAGCGCGCTGATGAAGGCATCCAGTTTGCCGGATGCCCCCACCAGCTGCACGGTGTAGGTGGTCGGTGTCACGTCGATGATCTGGCCGCGGAAGATATCGCAGGTGCGCTTGATCTCGGCGCGCATCTGGCCGCTGGCCTTCAGCTTGATCATCATCACTTCGCGCTCGATATGCTCCCCCTCGGAGAGATCCACCACCTTGACCACGTCGATCAGCTTGTTCAGCTGCTTGGTGATCTGTTCCACCACCCGGTCGTCGCCGATGGTGGTCACGGTCAGGCGGGAGAGGGTGGCATCTTCGGTGGGCGCCACCGTCAGCGACTCGATGTTGTAGTTGCGCTGGGAGAAGAGCCCCACCACGCGCGACAGGGCACCCGGTTCGTTTTCCATCAGGACTGAAATGATATGGCGCATGCTCAGGTCCTCTCTGTCTTGGTCAGCCACATGTCACGCATGGAACCGCGGGGTACCTGCATCGGATAGACATGCTCGAACGGGTCCACGGTGATATCCATGAACACCAGCCGATCCTTCAGCGCGAAGGCTTCGCGCATGGCACCCTCCAGGTCGGCGTATTTCTCCACCTTCATCCCCACATGGCCATAGGCCTCGGCCAGCTTGACGAAGTCGGGCAGTGATTGCATGTAGGATTGGGAGTGGCGGGACTCGTAGTTCATATCCTGCCACTGGCGCACCATGCCGAGGGACTGGTTGTTGAGGCAAAGAATCTTCACCGGCAGATCGTACTGCTTACAGGTGGAGAGCTCCTGAATGTTCATCTGGATGCTGCCCTCACCGGTGACGCAGACCACCTCCTCATCGGGGAAGTTGATCTTCACCCCCATCGCCGCCGGCAGGCCGAAGCCCATGGTGCCGAGGCCACCGGAGTTGATCCAGCGGTTCGGCTGGTTGAACTTGTAGTATTGCGCCGCGAACATCTGGTGCTGCCCCACATCGGAGGTGATGAAGGCGTCGCCGTTGGTCACCCGGCTCAGCATCTCGATCACCTGCTGCGGCTTCATCAGCTCGGAATCGTCGGTGCGGTAACGGCCGCCATGGCGCTGACGCCACTCGTCGATCTGCTCCCACCAGGTGTGCAGCGCCGCCTGATCCGGCTGTTTTTTGCTCGACTTGACCAGCTGCACCATCTCCTCCAGCACCACCTTGGCCGGGCCCACGATGGGGATATCCGCCTGAATGGTTTTGGAGATGGAGGCCGGGTCGATATCGATATGAACGATCCTGGCGGTGGGACAGAACTTGTCGCAGGCGTTGGTGACGCGATCATCGAAACGGGCGCCCACGGCCAGAATCAGGTCGGAGTGGTGCATCGCCATGTTGGCTTCGTAGCTGCCGTGCATCCCCAACATGCCGATAAACTGCCGGTCGGTGCCCGGATAGCCGCCCAGCCCCATCAGGGTGTTGGTCACCGGGAAATTCAGCAACCGGGCCAGCTCGGTCAGCTCGGCGCTGGCCCCACCGATCACCACGCCGCCGCCGGTGTAGATCACCGGGCGCTTGGCCGCCAGCAGCAGGTCGGTCGCTTTCCTGATCTGACCGCTGTGCCCCCGGGTGACCGGGTTGTATGAGCGCATCTTGATCTGGCGGGGAAACTCGTATGGATAGCGCTCGGTGGGTGTGGTCATATCCTTCGGCAGATCGATCACCACCGGGCCCGGGCGACCGCTCTGGGCAATATGGAACGCCTTGCGCACGATGGTCGGGATCTCCTCCGGGTGCCGCACGCTGAAGTTGTGCTTCACGATGGGACGGGAGATGCCGAGCATGTCGGTCTCCTGAAAGGCGTCCTCACCGATCAGGTGGCTCATCACCTGGCCGGTGATCACCAGCATCGGAATGGAGTCCATGAACGCGGTGGCGATGCCGGTCACGGCGTTGGTCGCACCCGGGCCCGAGGTCACCAGCGCGACACCGGCCTTGCCGGTCGCCCGCGCATACGCATCCGCCATGTGGGTTGCCGCCTGCTCATGGCGCACCAGAATGTGCTGTACATCGTCCTGCTGGAACAGGGCGTCGTACACATGCAGCAGCGAGCCGCCCGGATAACCGTAGACGTACCTGACACCCTCATCTTTGAGGGCGCGTACCACCATTTCTGCGCCTGAAAGTAATTCCACTGTTTGTACCCTCTACTCAGCACCGGCCACCTTGCCGGCGAACTAACAGTTTCAGCATGTATGCAACGGGAACATGACCGGCCCCGGAGCGATCGTAGCGCTCGCCGCGCCCTGCCCGCGGGCAGCGTTGGATCATGTTCGGTGCTGGCCAGATGAGGATCACTTATCTGACAGACCTGTTCTGAGACTCAAGCCGGGTTCGCTCAATGACCCCTTGCGGTATCGGGATTTCCTGCCACCGCACGTCACGAAAATAGCCCGCTATTCTCGCACCTTGACAAGCGCCTATCAACCGCCTACGACTACCCAAAATCCGCGATCGCCATTGGCGCAGGGACCGATCCGGGCTTGAGTGGCCCGTAATCGGCAAGAGCATGGCCTGGTTTTCACCAAGGCCGAGCCCTGTTGTCCCGTTTCAGCGTGCTTGCCTCCAGCACTGAAGTGGACCCCAAAATTTGGACAGGTACCTAAGCTCTGATTCATCATCTCCACAAGGAGGAAAATCATGAGCAAGAAACGCAAGCAATACAGCGCATCATTCAAGTCCAAAGTCGCCCTGGCCGCCCTCAAGGGTGACCAGACCACATCCGAAATCGCCGCCCGCTTCCAGATCCACCCTACCATGGTCAGCACCTGGAAACGTGAGTTGCTGGAGAACGCGCCCAGCCTGTTCGAGCGCAAGAAAAAGCCCGGCAAGCCATCCGATGAACCCGACACGGACGCGCTGTACCGCGAGATCG
>JAXHUI010000050.1:0-14785 GCA_034189745.1 Pseudomonadota bacterium | reverse complement strand
GGTCGAGAATCATGATCCCCTCATTGGCGTTATCGAACACGCTGGCGGAGAGGCTCAACTGCCGCTCATGCCGCTCCCTGCGCTTCAAACTCACCAGCAGCTCGGCAAACAGCTTCAGCATACTCACCGTCTCGCTGCTGAACCGGGTGAGCTGGTGGATCGAAGAGATGCCGATGAAGCCGATACACTTTCCCCAATCCAGCAACGGCTCACCGATCAAGCAGTTGATCCCCTGTAACTGCAACAGGTTGGCAACGAATGGATCAGGCGCCTGTGCCGGATCGGCTAACACCACAGGCTCGCCCCTGCTGTGCTGCTCGAGCCAGTCAGGGAATAGGCTCATGGGTATCCGTTGTAGCCTTTGCGCCTGAGGTTCGACATTCTCGGCGCACCACTCATAGGTCATCGAGGCGGTTTCACTTTCAAAGTCATACTCGACCAGATAACACCAGTCAGCACCTAAGAAGCTACCCACCTCCATCAACGCATCCGCCAGCGCAGACTCGATCTGGTTCAGCGGCAGGTTGATGAATCGGCTGGAAAACTTCAGTACGATCTGGCGATAGCGATCGGCCTGTGCCACCCGCTGCTCCGCCTCACTGCGCTGCATCTCGGCGCCGACCCGGTCGACGAACAGCTGCACCAGACGGGTTGCCAGCTGCGGCTGCGCCAGGGGCCTTCGCCCCATCACCACCAGCAACCCAATCGGTTGCCCGGTTTTGTCCAGCAGAGCACTGCCTATATAGGACTGGGCTTCCAGCCGCTCCAGTATCTGATCCTCCGGGTAGAGCGTCTGGATATCAGCGGCACAAACGAGCAGACGCCGCTCCAGCACATTGGCGCAGGGGGTGGTGGCGAGCTCATAACCGAAAGGAGGGAGCTCCCCTGCGTCGGACCAACCAGCCAGCACCTGTGCTCGCTGGTGATCGCCACTTAGCTGGGCCACGAAGGCGTGATCCACCCCCAGCGCCTCGACCAGATGCTGGCTGACCGCCTGATAGAACGCCGTCCCTGAGAGCGGCGCCAAACTGGTCGCCAACGCGGCCAAGGCCTGCCGTGTCAACCGCTGCTCGGTGATATCCTGTACTGTCCCCACCGTCTCCAGCGGCTTGCCCTCCGGTGAGTAGCGGGTTTCCGCGCACACATTGACATGCTTGACCCCTCCTTCCGGCAGCAGCAGGCGACAGTTGATCTCAAGCATCTCGCCGCTTTTCAGGGCCTGCTCGAGTGCCACCTCGACCTGTTCCCGCTCCCCGGGATGGATACGCGCCAGCGCTTGGCGGTAGAGTGAATCGGGGCTGGACGGTTCGAGTTCCAGCAAGCGGTACATCTCATCCGAACAGGTAAAACGGTGGCTGAGGTGGTCCAGCTCCCAGCTGCCGATTCTGGCGATACGCTGCGCCTTGCTCAGGCGCTCCCGGCTCAGCGCCAGCGCCGCGGTGGTTCTGCGCCGTTCCCGCTCCAGCTTGCGGCGCCGCTGGATATTGATGATCAGGAGGGTAATCACCAGCGCCTGCGCCAGCAGGCCGGCGACCAGCAGCCAAAACTGCAGCCTACGGGTGCGCTCGAGCTCGCTCACCTGGGCATCCACCATCGCCTCCAGCTGCTGCTGGTAATGCCACAGATCCTGCGCCTCGTGCCGCCCCGGGGTGATGTCGTTGACGATGGAAAAGAGCAGATCCTCTCCATTGAAGCGGTAGGGGCGGGAATGCACCTCCACGCTACGGATCTCGCCGTTGGCAAGGCGGTGCCGAAAAAAGAAATGGTTGCGCCCCTCGCGTTGCGCCAACCTGCGCTCCTGCGCCACCTGCTCCGGGGTGAAGGTGTTGATCTGCTGGATGGTCATCCGCTGCAGCTGCTCGATGGAATAACCGTAGAACTCGGCCGCCGACCGGTTGGCCGCGACGATCCGGCCACTGTCGGGCTCGACCAACAGCATGACCACACCGGACTCGCGGAACAGCTGCTCAAATTCGGGCCCCTTGGCGACCACCGAAGCCAGCCCGGTCACCACCAGCAGCATCGACAGCCCCAGCGCCAACAGTAGCCGCACCATCTGCCGCAGCGACACCCACTGCAGAGGGGGGCCGCTCATCGAACCAACCCACGGCCGGGGCGGCCCGCCCGAAACGGTGCCAGCGGCTGGGGGCGTGAACGGCCGCTCGAAGGAGGACCGATACGATCGGGTTGGGTCTCAAACGGGGAGATCAAAGCGCTCGCTCCAACGACTGCACAAATTTACTGTCGCTTAACCTAACCAATAAAGCGGCCCACAACAAGCGGCAGGATCGCCCCATGGCAGGGTGAAGCGACGGCCAGCTCCGCAACGGTCAGTGACGTTGTCCGCCCTCACTCCCCTGCCCGTCGAGTGCCGCTGCAGGGCCGTAGCGCCGACTGAACAGCAACAACCCGGCAAACGCCACCGCCGCCGCCAGATCATAAACCAGCTGGCCATGCGGCCAGAGCAGAGCGATGGCACAGGCACCGCTGGCCAGGCGTAACGGCAGGCTGAGCCGCCCCTCCAGATACCCCTCCATGAAGCCGACGAAGGCGTACATGCCGAGGACGGCGAAGCTGAAAATGGTCACCACTTCGCTCCAACTGCCCCCAATGAACGCGGTGTAGGCAAACAGCAGCGGTACCACATAGAGCCCCTTGGAGATTTTCCAGGCGGTGAAGCCGGTCGCCATGGGCGGCGTGTGCGCAATCGCCGCCGCAGCGAAGGCGGTCAGGCAGACCGGGGGGGTCACGTTGGAGTCCTGCGACAGCCAGAAAATGATCATGTGGGCGGACAGCAGGATCATCGCCAGTTTTTCCGGCGCCAGCGCCTGTTGCAGCAACTGTCCCTTGAAGTCGGCCGGTACCTGCTCCAGCAGCCCCATCGCCTGCGCCTCGCCCATGGGGGCTGTCAATGCGCTCAGGCTGGCCGGATCGACCAGCATGAAGATGGCGCGCGCCGCCTCCGGCAGCTGGCCGTCCACCATCAGCTGCAGCAGCTCACGCTCGGCCATCAGGCCATAAAGGGCCGGCGCGGACAGGGTCGCCAACACGATGTAGGCGGCGGTGACCGGCAGCCCCATCCCCAGCACCAGCGACGCCAGCGCCACCAGTACCAGGGTGATGAACAGGCTGCCACCCGCCCAGTCGGTCACCATCAGGGAAAAGGTGTTGCCGATGCCGGTCATGGCGACCACATTGACCACCAGCCCCACGGCGATCAGCAGCATGGCGGTGGTGGCCATGTTTTTCGACCCCTGGGCCAGCGCATCGATGATCGCCCGCGGCCCCATCTTGCGCGGGGATAGCCAGGAGGCGACCACCACGGAGAGTATCGCTATCCCCGCCGCGTAGGTGGGGGTGAAACCCAGTATCAGCAGCGTCACCAGCACCACCAGCGGCAGCAGGCAGTGCCAGCCCTCCTTGAACACTTCGCCCAGCGGCCGTGCATCCATTTCGACGGCGCGGGCGTGGCTGCGTTTGGCCTCGACCCGGACATAAAAGCCAACCGAGAGAAAATACAGCAGCGCCGGCAGCGTCGCGATCCCGATGATGGTGACGTAGGGGATCTGAGTGTAGGAGGCCATGATGAACGCCCCCGCGCCCATCACCGGCGGCATCAATTGGCCGCCGGTGGAGGCAGCCGCTTCCACCCCGGCGGCGAAGCGCGCTGGAAAACCGGCCTTCTGCATCAGCGGGATGGTGATCACACCGGTGGAAACGGTATTGGCCACGGAGGAGCCCGATACGGACCCCATCAGGCCGGAGCCGAACACGGCGACCAGCCCCGGCCCGCCAACCATGTTGCCGGCCACCGCGCGGGAGAGGTCGATGATGAAATCACCGGCACCGGATTGCACCAGAAAGGCGCCGAACAGGATGAACATGAACACGTAGGTCCAGGAGATCATGGCGATGGAGCCAAACATCCCCTCGGAGGAGAAAAAGCTCCGGTAGAGCACGGTTTCCAGATTCAGACCGGGGAAATTGAACATGCCGGGCACATACTGCCCCCACCAGAACACGTAGGTCAGGGCAAACAGGATCAGACAGGGGATGAACCAACCGGTGGTTCGGCGTGTCAGCTCCAGCGCGATCGCAATCGCGACGATCGATACGATCCAGTCGCTGGCAACGAAATTGACGCCACGGGCATAGAGCGCATCCTCGAACAAAATCAGGTAAGCGGTCGTCCCTACCGCCGCCAGGCCGATCAGCAGGTCCAGCGCCAGCACCAGCCTGGAGTCGCCAGCGGTGCGGCTCATCGGTACCATCAGGGCGCAGATCAGCGCGAAACCGGCAAAGTGGATCGCCGCCACCCACAGCTCGGACAGGGTTCCCAGGGTGTTGAAATAGATATGCGCCAGCGCAAACAGCGCCCCGCCCCAGTAGATGAGCCGCCCGGCCAGCGTGTGCTCACCACGTCTGGTCGGTTCGAGACGTTTGAGCTGCTCGGCGCTCTGCGGCTCATTCAGCGGTGTTGATCTCATCGACACGGTCCTCTGCCATTCGGTATTGACTACAACACCCCCCTCGCCCGGCGGCGAGGGGGGTGATCGACCAGCGCCGAGCAGGCCCGGCTCACTCGGCGATCAGGCGCTCGGGGATGGTGAGGCCCACTTCACGGTAGTAGCGCGCCGCGCCCGGGTGTAGCGGCACCGGCATGCCGGCGATCGCTTTCTCCAGCGCCATCGCCTTGGTGGCCGCATGGATGCCGTTGAGGAAGGGCAGGTTCTCGTAGATGGTTTTGGTTAGCTGATAAACGTCCTCTTCGGACACATCCGCATTCACCGCCAGAAAGTTCGGCTGCGCGATGGTGTTGATCGCCCGGCTCTGACCGGGGTAGGTGTTGGCGGGGATGACGTAGCGAGTCCAGAGGTCATAGCGGCCGTTGGCTTTTTTCATCTGTTCATCGGTGAAATCCAGCGTGGTGATATCACCCCCCATGGCCGCATAGGCACGGGTGATGGCGGAGGTCGGCACCCCCGAGGGGATGTTCATCCCATCGATGGTGCCATTTTGCATCGCATCCGCCGACGGGCCGTAGCCCATGTAGACCAGGTTGAAGCTGTCGGGGTCGATGCCCAAATTACCCAGAATGGTCCGGCCGGAGCCCTCCGTACCGGAGTTTTTCGGACCGATGGAGAACTTTTTGCCCGCAAACCCCTCGAGATCCATGATGGTGCCGGTTTTGGCGTAGGGTGTACGCACGACGAACTGCTCCACGTTCTGCCACAACATGGTGACCGAGCGCAGGTAATCCTGTTTGCCGGATGCCTTCAGCTCCCCTTCACCGTTCCACGCCCAGGCGCCGTACAGCCCCTGCAGGATGGAGAACTGAGCCTGGTTTTCACGCATCAGCTTGATGTTTTCGCCGGAGCCGGCGGAGTTGATGGCGGAAACGGACAGGCCGATGGTGGGCTCGAGTTTCACTTTCGCCAGCGTCGCGATGGCCACGCCGACCGGGTAGAAGGTGCCGCCGGTGGAGGCGGTTGCCATGATGTAGGAACGGCTCTCTTCAGCCTGCGCCAAACCGGCGGCGCCGCCCACGGTCGCCATTGCCAGCGTCAGGCCCATCGCCTTGATCAGGGTACGTTTAGTGTGATTCATGTTGCTACCTCTTATCGTTATGAAGTCGGTCATTTTGGTTTGTGACCCGAATAATAATGCAGGAACCGGGCCAACCTGCCTCGAGGTTGCAACCCGCTGTTTTAAAATCATGCCGACCACCAGAGGGTATCCGGTGAGCTAAATTTGGCCTATAGAGAACTCCAATGATAGGCCAGATTCCGCCTACTGAAGGGTAAACTCGCGGCGATTGAAGCCATAACGCCGCATTTTCTGATTCAGCGTTCGCCGCGGAAGGTCCAGCTCCTCCATCACCGCCTTGATGTTGCCCTGATGGCGTTCGAGGGCTTCGTACGGCCAGTGGTGGTTGGAACATCGGCAAACTCCCGCAAGGGTGGCGTGGGCGGGTATTTTCCCGCCGCCCGGGGCCTGTGTCATAATAGCGGCCCTGTTTTGTTCAGTCAGTATGGATGCCATGACCGCCAACACCATCATCGCCTATCAGGGCCAGGAGGGGGCTTACTCCCATCTCGCCTGCCGCCACGTCCACCCGGAGCTGACCCCCCGTGCCTGCGAAACCTTCGTCGAGGCGATGTTCATGGTCGAGCGCGGCGAGGCGCGGCTGGCGATGATTCCGCTGGAAAACTCCACCGCGGGGCGGGTCGAAGAGATCTACCGTCTGATGCCAAAAACCAGACTGCATGTCATTGGCGAGCATTTCGAGCCGGTCAACCACTGCCTGCTGGCGCTGCCGGGCAGCCGGATCGAAACGCTGCAAACCGTCTCTTCACACCCCCAGGCACTGGCCCAGTGTGCCGAGAACATTCGCCGCCTGGGGATCGAGCCGGTGGCCGCGCTGGACACCGCCGGCGCCGCCAAAGAGTTGTCACACACACGCACCCCGGGGCACGCCGCGATCGCCTCCAGCCTGGCGGCGGAGCTGTACGGGCTGGAGATCCTGCGCGAACACTTTCAGGACAAAACGGGCAACACCACCCGCTTTTTCATTCTGTCGCGGGAGCAGATGATTCCGCCACTGGAGAAAAACGTGCGCTACATCACCTCACTCATGTTTCGGGTGCGCAACATCCCGGCGGCGCTCTACAAGGCGCTGGGCGGCTTCGCCACCAACGGGGTGAACATGGTGAAGCTGGAGAGCTACATGGCCTCCGAAACCATGACCGTCTCCAGCTTCCATCTGGATATCGAGGGCCACCCGCATGAGCAGGCGATGCAGTTTGCCCTGCAGGAGCTGCACTTTTTCGCTGAGGAGGTGCGGATCATCGGCACCTATGTCGCCCACCCCTACCGCTTCAGCCATCTGCGTCTGGAGCTTTGATTACCGCACTGCACAATAAAGTTTAAACTTTATAACAAATTCGTTTATCAACTGTATTGTGCATCGCACAAAAATAGGCCATATTGAAGCTGTCCTGCTCGGCAGGGCATTGCGAGAGTCGTTGCTCTTCCTCAATCTCTCGCTTTCCTTTTCCAACTCTGGCCGTTTTGAGTTGTTGCACTTTGCCTGCCCCTCTTCCCTGAAGAGGGGTTTTTTTTCGCCCGTGTTCAGTGTAGTCCCCCGGGCGGCGCCCGTCAGGCGGTTTGTTCGCGGGCGGCCCGCTGCTGCAGTTTTGCCAGCACCCGCGCCACCGCCACGAAGCCGAAGCTCGCCGTTACCACGCTGGTGGCGCCAAAGCCACCGGCGCAATCCAGCCGGGTGCCGTTTGCCAGCACGCTCTTGCGCTGACCGACGCTGCCATCCGGCTGCGGGTAACGTAGTTGCTCCTGCGAGTAGACACATTCAACCGCAAAGCGGCGGCCACTGCGGCTGAAGTGGTAATGGCGGCGCAGGGTGGCACGCACCTTGGCCGCCAGCGGGTCGGCGCAGACCCGGGTCAGGTCGGCGACCCGGATCAGGGTCGGGTCGATCTGGCCACCGGCACCGCCGATGGTGATCACCGCCACCTTGTGTCGCTTGCACCAGGCGATCAGCGCGGCCTTCTCCGGTACGCTGTCGATGGCGTCGATCACGTAATCCAGCCCTGGATGCAGCAGCTGATCCAGATTGTCGCGGCTGGCGAAGGCCTCCACCTCGTGGACCAGGCAGTCCGGGTTGATCTCCCGGATCCGCTCCGCCATCACCGCGACCTTGGACTGGCCGATGGTCGAGCTGAGGGCGTGGATCTGGCGGTTGATGTTGGTAACGCACAGGTCATCCAGATCGATCAGCGTGATTTCGCCCACGCCACTGCGCGCCAGCGCCTCCGCGGCCCAGGAGCCGACGCCGCCGATACCGATGACGGCCACGTGGGAGCGCTGAAACAGGGCCAGCCCGTCCACTCCATAAAGCCGGGCGATGCCGCCAAAGCGCTGCTCGCTGGCGTCATTCATCGTCGAACGCCTCCTCGGTCAGCTCGGTCAGCACGGTTTCGCCGCAGCGCTTGCAGCGGCCCTCGATGAAGACCAGCCCATGCAGCTCGTATTCTTCGGCTGAGCGCATCCCCAGCCCCAGCTGCCGGCAGTGGTCGCACCAGGTATCGGTCAGAAAAAGTTGCCGCTCCTCTGCGTCGCGGGCGTAAAAGTCCCGCTGCACACGTTCTGCCTTCATTTTTTGCTCACTCCATGTTTCGCGGCGATGGTAAAACGGCCAGCGACACCCGGCCCGCCCGGCGCCAGGACTGGGGGGCCGGGCTCACCAGTTCATCACCTGTTTGACGAAGGGTACGGTGATCCTGCGCTGGGCGCTGAGTGAAGCCATGTCGAGCTGATCGAGCGTCCCCAGCAGGTGCGCCATGTTGCGGCTGCCATGGTGCAGCAGGTAACGGATCACCTCATCGCTCAGCTGCAGCCCTCGGGCCTGGGCGCGGGTGCGCAGCGCCACCATCTTGGTATCGTCATCCAGCGGCAGCAACTGAAACACCATGCCCCAGTTGAGGCGCGATTCCAGATCGGGCAGTCCAATACCGAGCCTGGCCGGAGGTCGGTGGGCGGCGATGATCAGCAGATGGTCGTTGGCCCGCATCCGATTGTAGAGGTGAAACAGCGCCTCTTCCCACTCGGGATCGCCCGCGATCCGTTCCAGATCATCGATGCACACCAGCTCCAGCCGATCCAGATCTTCCAGCAGGCCGGGGCCGAGCGGCTTCAGCTCGGCCAGCGGCAGGTAAACGGCAGGGCGGTGGGTCGATTGCGAGGCGTGGCAACAGGACTGCAACAGATGGGTACAGCCCGAGCCGGTATGCCCCCAGAGGTAGAGGTAGCGCTCGCCCGCGCCGGCCACGGCCTGCTCCAGGGCGGCGCACACCAGCCCGTTGCCGCCCTGGATGAAATTCTCGAAGCGGGCATCATCGCGCAGCGTGACTCCCAGGGGGAGCTGCACGGGGGCGGTAGAGCGACTCTCTTTTCGATTCACTGTGACTGTCTTGGGGCTCACGGTGGCAGGGGAAATACGCAGTCGAATGACGCGCGTAACTCTAACACAGGGCGCCGGCAACCTGATAAACTGGCGCGATAATTTTTTACCATCATCTAGCCGCTTGATAAGGTTGCTCCTCCATGTCTACAGGTTCTGAAAAAACACCCCTGAGCTACAAGGATGCCGGGGTCGATATCGATGCCGGCAACGCGCTTGTGGAGCGCATCAAAGGGGTCGCCAAGCGCACGGCCCGTCCCGAGGTGATGGGTGGGCTGGGTGGCTTCGGTGCCCTGTGTGAGCTGCCGGCCGGTTACCAGCAGCCGGTGCTGGTGGCCGGCACCGATGGGGTCGGCACCAAGCTGCGCCTGGCGCTGGAGTTGAAAAAGCACGACACCATCGGCATCGACCTGGTTGCGATGTGTGTCAACGATCTGGTGGTGGCAGGGGCCGAACCGCTGTTTTTCCTCGATTACTATGCCACCGGCCAGCTGAACGTGGAGATGGCCGCCGATGTCGTCACCGGCATCGGGGTCGGCTGTGAACGGGCCGGCGCGGCGCTGGTCGGGGGGGAGACCGCCGAGATGCCGGGCATGTACGCAGGCGACGAGTATGACCTGGCCGGCTTCTGCGTGGGGGTGGTCGAAAAGGCCGACATCATCGATGGCAGCAAGGTTCAACCCGGCGATGCCCTGATCGGGCTGGCCTCCTCCGGCCCCCACTCCAACGGTTACTCCCTGATCCGCAAAATTCTGCAGCGGGCCGCTGCCGACCTGCAGCAACCGATCGGTGAGCAGACGCTGGCAGAGGCGCTGCTGGAGCCGACCCGCATCTATGTAAAGCCGCTCCTCGAACTGATCCGCACCGCCCGGGTCAACGCGCTGTCGCACATCACCGGTGGCGGCCTGCTGGAAAACATTCCCCGGGTGCTACCCGCCGCCACCAAGGCGGTCATCGAACTCGACTCCTGGACCCTGCCGCCGGTGTTCCGCTGGTTGCAGGCGGAGGGCAACGTGGCTGAGCGGGAGATGTACCGCACCTTCAACTGCGGCGTGGGTATGGTGATTGCGGTGCCGGCGGATGGGGCAAAGTCCGCCATCGCCCAGCTGCGGGCGGCGGGGGAAACCGCCTGGCTGATCGGCGCGATCGAAGCGGCCAGCGCGGGCGAGCCTCGGGTGGAGCTGCGCCGGGGGGGCTGAATATGGCGAGCAAACGGATTGTCGTACTGATCTCGGGCAGCGGTTCCAACCTGCAGGCCATTCTCGATGAGACCCGCGCGGGGCGGATCGATGGCCGGATCGTGGCGGTGATCAGCAACCGCGCCGACGCCTACGGCCTGATTCGGGCTGAACGGGCGGGCATCGAGGCCCGCCTGCTCGAGCATAAACAGTTCGCCGGACGGGAGAGCTTTGATCGGGCACTGGTGGAACTGATCGACAGCTACGCCCCCGACCTGGTGGTTCTGGCCGGCTTCATGCGTATCCTGACCCCGGAGCTGGTGCGTCACTACCATGGCCGCCTGCTCAATATCCACCCCTCCCTGCTGCCCAGGCACAAGGGGCTGAACACCCACCAGCGGGTGCTGGAAGCCGGTGACGACAGCCACGGCTGCAGCGTCCACTTCGTAACCGAAGAGCTGGATGGCGGGCCGGTGATCATACAGGCCCGCACCCCCGTCGGCGCCGGGGAAACCGCCGCCGGCCTGCAGCAGCGCGTTCATGCGCTCGAGCACCAGATCTACCCGCTGGCGGTGGCGTGGTTTTGCCGTGACCGGCTGGCCCTGACCGACGCGGGGGTCATGCTCGATGGGGAACCTCTTCCCGCCACCGGTTTCCAATACGGCGACGGAGCGATGGAGGCTACATGATCCCACGACTCAAACCGGTGCTGCTCTCCCTCCTGCTGCTGGCAGGCGCTGCGGCGCAGGCGCAAACCGATCCCCTGCCCCCCTTCAAGGCGGTCTACACCAGCGAGTTCGATCTGGGCATCTCCCTCAGCGGCGAGGTGGTGCGGCAACTGCGCCGGGAAGCGGACGGTCGCTGGCTGTTCAGCTCCGAAGCCTCGGCCCTGATGGCGGGGATACGCGAAACGACAGCGTTCGACTACCATGACGGCGCGCTGATCCGCCCGCTCGAATACGATTACCAGCGCAAGGTACTGGGCAAAAGCCGCCGCGCCAGCATCGACTTCGATTGGTCCGAGGGCAAGGCAACCACCGTGGTCAAGGAGACCCCCTGGAAGATGAGCGTCGACGTCGGCACGCAGGACAAACTGAGCTATCAGCTGCAGATGCGTCTGGACCTGAAAGCGGGCCGGCGGGAGATGACCTACCGGGTGGCCGATGGCGGCAAGCTCAAAACCTACGCCTTTGCCGTCACCGGTGAAGAGCCGGTGGAAACCCCCCTTGGCACCTTCGATGCGATTCGTGTGATGCGGGACCGGGGCGAAGGCTCGGAGCGGGAAACGCTGATCTGGTTCGCCCCGGAGCTGGACTATCTCATCGTCCGACTGCAGCAGACGGAACCCGATGGCAAAACCTATGACCTGCTGCTGAAAGGGCTGGCCCAGCCATGAGCGAGAGCCTGATCGGGGCAGCGGAACACTGCCTGCGGGCGCGGGAGCAGGCGGCGCTGGAGGCCCCCGATGATGCGCTGTTTTACTGCGCGTATCTGCTCGGCCACCTGAACCTGGTGGCCGCCGAGCAGCCCGAGTCGGACGCCGCCGCCCTGCACCGCCTGCAGCAAAACCTGGAGCGCGCCCTCCGCCTCGATCGGCTCAGCGATCAGGACAGATCGGGCATCAGATCGCTGTGGAAGGCGGTTTGCGGCGAAATTGGGTCGCCGCTGGCCAACCGGTCCAGCACATCCACCAGCAGCACCCGCTGCTGATCCAGCGCCAGCGTCAGCGTGAAGCAGCGCTGGTTACCGCTGATATCCATATAGGGCGCCGAGCGCAGGATCCGCCGCTCATAATCCGCCGCCGCCACCAGCTGATAGAACCAGGGGCGCCAGCTCCAGTTGTGGCCGATCAGCCGCGCATCCTCCTGCCACTGGCCGTCGCGGTACTCGTAGTTGGGCGAAACCTGAACCCCCTGACGGTCACAGATGAAACAGCGCACAATGGCCTCATCCGGGCAGTAGTGGCGCAACGCCTCGGCCCCGTCGTTGGCCAGCAGCAGCTCCCGCAGCGCCAGCAGCTGACTCTGCAGCCCCTCCAGGTGCCACTGGCGCCGGGTCGACTGTTCGATCATCCGCTCCAGGTAGCGCTGCAGCAGCTGCTGGACACGCTCGCGGTAGGTATCCTCCGGCATGAAATCGGGCTGGGCCGGATCAAAGATGAAGCCCTGTATGTAGCTGGCGTTGCACTGCAGGGCGAGGAAAAACTCCTCCTCCGTTTCCACCCCCTCAAAAATCAGTTTGCTGCCCAGCCTCGATGCCATCTCCCCCAGCGTATGCAGTAGTGCACTCTCCTGGTGCCCGCAGGCACTGTTTTTGAACATCCGCATATCGACCTTCAGCAGGTCCGGCGTAAAGGCCAGCAGCCGGTCAAGCTGTTGAAAGCCGGTGCCGAAGTCATCCAGTGCCACCCGCACCCTCTCGGCACGGTAGCGGCGAGCCAGATGGTGGATACGCTCGATCCCGCCCCCCTGTTCGGTGATCTCGACCACCACCCGGCTCGGGTCGATCCCCAGCTCCGTCATCATCTCCAGCGTGGGCAGCGGCTCCTGCGGGTCCAGTGCGTCGATCCACTGCGGCGACAGATTGATGGTCAGGTAGGTGTTTTCCGGCGCTGAAAGAAAGGCGGCGAGGGCCTGGCGACGCACCTCACGGTCCAGCCGCAGCCGCTCGGCGGCCGGCAACGCCGCATCCTGAAACAGGGCTCCCGCCGATACCACCCGCCCCTGTTGATCCCGGCATCGGGCCAGCGCCTCATAACCGGCGATTCGACCGGTGGCAACTTCCACGATCGGCTGGAACCAGGGAAAAAGCGAATACTGCATAATAACCTCGACAAACATGGGGATGTGGCCCAGCCCCTCAAGCAAAACCCGGGCCAGCTAATCGGCTATCCGGGGGTGGCCCCTCCCGTGGCGGATGGAAACGGCGCTCAGCGCAGGCAGCGCTCGCCCCAAAGATCGTGCTCGTCGGCAGCGGTGATGCGCACCCGCACCCGCTCTCCCGGCTTCACCGCCAGATCATCGAGCAGATAGACCAGGCCGTCAATCTCCGGCGCGTCCGCCTGGGTGCGGCCGATGGAGCCATCCGCCCCCACCTCGTCGATCAACACCTCCAGCTCGCGACCGATCTTCCGTTGCAGTTTGCGCGCACTGATGGCGGCCTGCTTCTCCATGAAACGGGCCAGCCGCTCCTGCTTCACCTCCTCCGGTACGGCGGGCTCGATCGCGTTGGCGCTGGCCCCCTCCACCGGCGAATAGGTGAAACATCCCACCCGGTCCAGCTGAGCCTCCTCGAGAAAGTCGAGCAGATACTGAAACTGGGCTTCGGTTTCTCCCGGAAAGCCGACGATAAAGGTGGAGCGCAGGGTGATATCGGGGCAGATGCGGCGCCAGGCGTTGATCCGATCCAGCGTTTTCTCGCTGGCGGCCGGGCGCTTCATGGCGCGCAGCACCTCTGGATGCGCATGTTGGAACGGAATATCCAGATAGGGCAGCAGCTTGCCCTCGGCCATCAGCGGGATCACCTCATCCACATGCGGATAGGGGTAAACGTAATGCAGCCGCACCCAGGCGCCCAGCTCGGCCATCGCCTCGCACAGCTCCTTCATCCGGGTCTTGAGCGGCCGCCCCCGCCAGAAGCCGGTGCGATACCGGTTGTCCATGCCGTAGGCGCTGGTATCCTGCGATACCACCAGCAGCTCCTGCACCCCGGCCTGCACCAAACGCTCCGCCTCATCCAGCACCTCCCCCACCGGGCGCGAGACCAGATCCCCCCGCAGCGACGGGATGATGCAGAAGGTACAGCGGTGGTTGCACCCCTCGGAAATTTTCACATAGGCGTAATGGCGCGGCGTCAGCTTGATCCCCTGGGGCGGCAGCAGGTCGATGAACGGCTCATGCGCGCGCTCGGGTTTGGGCAGGTAGCGGTGCACCGCACCCACCACCTGCTCATACTGCTGCGGCCCGGTCACGGCCAGCACCTGCGGGTGGATGCTGGTGATCTCATCCGCCTGCGCGCCCATGCAGCCGGTGACGATCACCCGGCCATTTTCATGCAGCGCCTCGCCGATCGCCGCCAGCGATTCCGCCTTGGCCGCGTCGATGAAACCACAGGTGTTCACCACCACCAGATCGGCCTGGTCATAGGTGGCCACCAGCTCATACCCGTCGTGGCGCAACCGGGTCAGGATACGTTCGGAATCAACCAGCGCCTTGGGACAGCCCAGGCTGACAAAACCAACTTTGGGTGTGGATGCACTCATGGATAGGGATCAACTGTTCAGGATTGAAACTGTGAAGGGCCCCAGCAGGGGGTTGCGAAGGGGCCGATTATAACGCAACCGAGGGGAAGATTCACAACCTTGGCAGAGCCGCCCCAGCGCCCCCCAACGTCAACGGCTTGCTCCCCACCCAGTGCGCACTGAGCCTACTCATTACACATCCTGATGAGGCCAAAGTGGACATTTCTGAATGGCTCAAAAGGGGACATTTCTGTTTTGGGTTGACAGCCGAGTACAAACGTAGAGACTCAGGCTCCCCGTCGGCCTGCACCGTGCCGAGAAGTGACCGGCCAGAAAAGCGATTACAGGACGCGTTACCGACCAGCGGGGAGCGAAAGCGAATCTGGATGT
>JAXHUI010000005.1:0-60020 GCA_034189745.1 Pseudomonadota bacterium | reverse complement strand
GAGTACAAACGTAGAGACTCAGGCTCCCCGTCGGCCTGCACCGTGCCGAGAAGTGACCGGCCAGAAAAGCGATTACAGGACGCGTTACCGACCAGCGGGGAGCGAAAGCGAATCTGGATGTTGCGGCGGTCGGTGGATACCGGGCATGCTAACATCCCTAACTGTTCAGCCGTCGGTCTCGTGCAGGGGAGTCAGCCACCATGGGTGAGGTTTTGTCGATCACAGCGCCGATCTTCATCGTCATCGGCTTTGGCTATGTGGCGGTGAGATCCGGTCTGATGCCGCAAGCGGCGATGCCGCTGCTGGGGCGGTTTGTCCTCTACCTGACGCTGCCCGCCCTGATTTTTGGCACGCTCTCGCAAATGACGGTGCGCGAGGTGATCCAGATCGATTTCCTCTCCATCTATGCCATCGGCTCGGTTGCCTCGATGCTGCTCGGCCTCATCCTCAACCGGCTGCTGCTCAAGGTCGATCTGGTTCAGGCCAGCATCCGCGGTCTGGGGGTGTCCGCCTCCAACAGCGCGTTCATCGGCTACCCCGTGCTGTTGCAGGTGTTTGGCTCTCCCCCCACCCAGCCGTTCACCATGGCGCTGCTGGTGGAAAACATCCTGATTTTGCCGCTGGCACTGACCCTGATCGAGTACGGCAAGCGCGACGCCAGCGCCGGCGAGCCGTTGCTGCTGGTGTGGCGCCGTATCCTGCTACGCATTCTGCGAAGCCCTTTGCTCATCGCCATTGTGGCGGGCTCGATCTGCGCCGCTCTGCGGCTGCCGATCCCTGCGCCCCTCGAGCGCAGCCTGGAGATGCTGGCCGCGGCTTCGGTGGGTACGGCACTGTTCGTCATCGGCGGCTCGCTGGTCGGCACCCGCATCAACGACGAGTTCGGTGCCACCGCCCTGGTCGCCGCCGGCAAACTGTTGCTGCACCCGTTGCTGATGTTGCTGCTGGTGTTGCTCTGGCGGGAGTTCGACCCGCAGCTGGAACAGGCCGTGGTACTGGCCGCGGCCATGCCGATGCTGAGTGTGTTTCCGATCATCGGCGGCAACTACGGCCATGGACGCCAGTGCGCCAGCATGTTGCTGGTTACCACCGCGCTGTCGTTTGTTACGCTGACCCTGATTCTGGCGTTGATGGGGTGAGGGCGGCTTGCGCTACAATAGGGCAGGCGCCGCGCCACCCCGGCCTGAACGGCCCCCAGAAAGAGAACGGAGCGCGACGCCAAGCCGCACAGGTGCCCAACATGATCGAGATCAAAGATGTAACCGTTTACCAGCAGCAGACGCTCGTACTGCAGCATTTTTCTTTGCGGGTGGAGCGCGGCGAGCGCGTTGCCATTCTGGGCCCCAACGGCGCCGGCAAGAGCACCCTGCTGAAGCTGATCAGTCGGGAGCTCTACCCCGTGGTGCGCGCAGGCAGCCATGTGCGCCTGTATGGCAGTGAGCAGCTCAACCTGTGGGAGCTGCGCCGCCGAATCGGGTTTGTTTCCCATGAGCTGCAGGAGGATTACACCCCCTACACCCGGGCGCTGGATGTGATTTTATCGGGCCTGTTCGGTGCCATCGGACAGCATGATCACCTGCAGCCGAGCGCCGAGCAGCGCCAACGGGCGCTCGATCTGCTGCAGCAGATCGGCCTGAGCGAGCAGGCCCAGCAGATGTATCAGCGTCTCTCCACCGGGCAGAAGCGGCGTCTGCTGCTGGCCCGCGCTTTGATTCACCAGCCCGAGGCACTGATTCTGGACGAGCCTTCGAGCGGCCTCGACGTGGGTGCCGCCGCGCTGATGCTGACCCAGCTGCGCCGTTTTTGCCAACAAAATGGCTCGATGGTGCTCGCCACCCACCATGTGGATGAGATCATTCCAGAGATCGAGCGCGTGGTGCTGCTCTCCCAGGGGGCGGTGGTGGCGGATGGCGCCAAGGAGGAGATTCTGACCAGCGCCAATCTGTCGCAGCTCTACCAGACCCCGCTGGAGGTCACTGCATACAACGGCTGGTATCGCCTTTGGCACGGTTGAGTGCGCCCCGCCGCGGCGGCCCGCCCCTGCCCCGCCCGGCGGAGGCTACCGATCCGGTGCCACCGCCGACATGAGAGCCCTGACCGCGCTCGAGGCGCTGGTGGTCGACGACCAGCCCATCATCGATGAATTTTGCCGCAAGGTGCTGCTGCAACTGGGCTGTAAACAGGTGTTCACGGCGCACAGCGGGCGTGAAGCGCTGCAGATTCTGGCTCACAGGCCCGGCATCGACATGATCCTCACCGATATCGACATGCAGCCCGGAAATGGCCTCGAACTGTTACAGGCGATCCGCTGTGGTGACATTCCCGGCCTGCCGCGGGATCGTTGCGTGCTGATGTTCACCGATCACTCCTATCGCAACAACGTGATGAGCGCCGTGGGGCTGGACTGTAACGACTTCATCAGCAAGCCGCTGAACGCGGCGCTGCTCCGTGACA
Organism: Pseudomonadota bacterium; assembly: GCA_034189745.1. Classification (GTDB taxonomy): domain Bacteria; phylum Pseudomonadota; class Gammaproteobacteria; order Pseudomonadales; family Balneatricaceae; genus Marinobacterium. The sequence continues at coordinate 57,566 of JAXHUI010000005.1, read as the reverse complement.
AGATCGACGCCGCCCTGCGGCGAAAAATCACTCCGGCCGATGCCGCCGTTTACCGCGCCATCCCCACCGATGTCGAAACGGCAACCGGGCTGATCAGCCCCGGCGCGGCGGATCTGGCGCCCACCGCCACGGCCGAGCCCGCCCCATCACCCGCCGGGCCACCCGCCCGGGCCGAGGCGCCGCCCGAGACCGACGGCGAGGCGGTGGTGGCCGAAGACGATTCCGCCAACTTCAGACAGGCGCTGGCCGAGCTGGCACCGAGCCACGGTAACGACCGGTTCGTGCGGCAGAAACAGCAGCAGCTGACCGAGATTCTGCGCCAGCTGGACGCCATCCGGCGAGAAATCAGATTTGGCAGCCTGGAGCAGGCCGCCGAGATGACCAGCGATCTGGAGCAGGTCAGTGCCGAGCTGTTCGGTCAGGAGTACCAGCACCAGCGCGAGCACCAGTTCAACCATCTGGCACTGCATCAGGCGGAGCATGGCATGATCCTCCAGCGCACCCAGATGCTGACCAATAAAATTCGCCAACAGAAACGATCCCGGGCGCTGGTGGCACACCAGCAGTTACTGCAAACCTGGTACCGTCATGTGGCCGGCAAGGATCAGCAGTACGTGCGCTATTTGGCCGCCCAAGAGGGGCAGGGATGAGTGGAGCCGCCCAGCTTTACCCCTTTGCCCACGCCGAGCATCACTGCGCCATGTTGGCGTTATCGCACACAACGGGAGGAACGGTAGATGGATGACGCTTATCTGCGGTTGGCATTCGACAGCGCCGAGGCGGGGATCCTTCTCCTGCGGCGCGGGCGGATACGCTGTATCAACCGGCGTGGGGCGGCGCTGCTGAGGCGGGCGCCGGAGACGCTGGTGGACACCTCCCTGACCGACCTGCTGGCAGGGGCTGATCCCCACTTCACCGCGGCGCTCCAGGCGCATGAGCGCTACCGGTTCGACAACCTGCGCTGTCGCCGCGATGCTGGCCGAGAGATCCTGCTCGAGGGCACCCTCTCCCCCATCGAGGCCGCCCCGCGCGAGCAAGACGCGCCCACCGCCGTGCTGGTTTTTCATGATGTCTCCGAGCGGCGGGAGAAACAGGCGCGGGAGGCTCGCAACCACCTGGTTCTGGCCGCGGTCTCGCGGGTGAACAACAATTTTCTGCTCTACAAGGATCCGCAACGGCGTTTCGGTGAGCTGCTGGAAACGCTCAAGGAGCTGACCGACTCCCCCATGGGCTTCATCGGTGAACGGATGGAGCAGGATGGCACCCCCTTCATGCGCTGTTACGCCATCACCAATCTGGCCTGGGACCAGGCCTCCCACGACCTGTATGCGGACAATATCGAGCGGGGGATCGACTTCCACAGCCTGAACAACCTGTTCGGCCACACCCTGTTGACCGGGGAGGTGGTCATCTCCAACCACCACGATCCCCGCCACCGCTCTGGCTCCTGCCCCGCCGGGCACCCGGATCTGGACTCCTTCGTAGGCATTCCGCTCGAGTTCCGGGGCGAAGTGCTGGGGATGTATGGGCTGGCAAACCGAGCCGATGGCTACGACCAGGCGCTGGTGGAGTGGCTCAGCCCGCTGACGGATACCATCACCGGCATCATGTACAGCTTCCGCGTGGAGCGCGCCCAGCAGGAATCGGAGCGGCGCACGCTGCAGGCCCGCGATGAGGCGGAACACGCCAACCATGTCAAAAGCGATTTTCTGGCCACGATGAGCCATGAGATCCGCACCCCGCTCAACGCCATCGTCGCCCTGCTGGACTCACTGGAAGCCACGGAGCTGGATCAGGATCAGGCCGGCTATGTGCAATCGGCAACGATCGCCGCCGATACCCTGCTTCGATTGATCAACGATCTGCTGGACTTTTCGAAGATAGAGGCGGGGATGCTGACACTGCTGGATGAGCCGCTCAACCTGTGCGAATCGATCCACACGGTACTGGCCACCGCCGCCACCGAGGCAGCGGCCAAAGGGCTCGAGCTGCAGCTGAATTACGCCCCCGACCTGCCCCTGAATATCATGGGTGACCCGGTTCGCCTGCAGCAAATCCTCAATAACCTGACCAGCAATGCGATCAAGTTCACCGAGACCGGCCAGGTGGTGGTCGATGCCAGCCTGGGCGGTGGCGAGGCGACCTCGGAGCCCCGGCTGCTGATCAGCGTCGAGGACACCGGCATCGGTATCGACAGCAGCGACTTCCCGCTGATCTTCGATGCCTTTCGCCAGATCGATCACTCCATCACCCGGCATTATCAGGGCACCGGACTGGGGCTCGCCATCACCCGCAACCTTGTCGCGGCGATGGGAGGGCAGATCGATGTCAGCAGCACCGTGGGCGTGGGCTCACGCTTCACGGTGACGCTGCCGCTGCGCCCGGCCGGCCCGCTCACCCTGCACCGCCGGCTGGCGCAGCTGGATGGGCTGTCTGACCGGCAACTCCTCTGCGTTACCCACTCCCGGCCGCTGTTCGCCTACCTGCAGCGCCTGCTGGCCCCCCATTTCGCGCGGGTGGATTGCCATTTCCGTCCTCTGGAAGAGGAACCCGAGGCGGGCCGCTACGGGATGTTGCTGGCGGATGAGCGCCGCTTCAAACTGGCCCCGGAGAGTCTGCGCGGCTGGATTCAGCAGCGGGGAGGACAGGGTGAGCTGATCGGTCTATCGACCCGCAATCTGGCCCAGGCCTTCATACCCGTCACCGCACAGCTGCGGCCACCGCTCTCGCCGCTACAGTTGGTGGATACATTGACGGGGATCGTTCAGCCGGATCGGGCGGCGCTCACCGCCGGTCCCACACCGGCGAGCAGCGATGGGAAGCCGGTGGGCGCCGGGCTCTCGATTCTGATCGCGGAGGATCACCCGATCAACCAGAAGATCATGGAGATCCTGATGCAGCGCGCCGGGGCGAGCTGGCGTCTGTGTGGCGATGGCCATGAAACCGTCCAGGCGGTGCAATCGGGCGAACGGTTCGACCTGATTCTGATGGATCTGCACATGCCCAACATGGATGGTTACGAAGCCACCCGCCGCATCCGCGCCCTGCCCGGCCCGCAGCGGCAGATCCCGATCATCGCCGTCACCGCCGACGCGCTGGCCGGGGATCGCGAAAAATGCCTTGCGGCGGGCATGAACGACTACCTGGCCAAGCCGATCCGGCTGGCGGATCTGCAGCGGGTCATCGCCCGCACCCTGGCGGCGGGCGCCGGTCGTGTGGCCGATGACCCCGAGCATCGGCGCCTTGCCCCCTTCGACGGCTCCAGCCTGATCGAACAGGTGGGCGATCGGGAGTCGGCCATCACGCTGGTGGGCGAATTTGCCGACACCCTGCCCGCCGAGCTGCAGGCTCTGCAGCAGGCGCTGGAAGCAACCGCGCTGGAAGCGGCCCGTGCGAGGGCCCACCGGATCAAGGGCAGTGCCCGCACCATCGGCTGCGAGCCACTGGCCGCGCTGCTACAGCAGGTGGAGTCCGCCTGTCGCCGGGGGGAGCAGCCCGCCGCCGCCAGGATGATGGCCGCCGTCACGGAGCAGCTCCCCGCTCTGCTGGCACAACTAAATCGCTTTCGCGCCTCGCACTGAGCTACAGCCGGGGCGCGCTCAGGAACCGCTGCAACACCCGGTAGAGGCTGTAACCATCGGCGCTGCCGGCCAGTTCACGGATCGAGTGCATGGCAAACTGGGGCACGCCGACATCCAGCGTGCGCACCCCCAGCTCAGCGGCCGTGATCGGCCCGATGGTACTGCCGCAGGCCATATCGGAGCGTACCACAAAACTCTGCACCGCCACCCCGGCCTGGGCCGCCAGGTGGCGGAAGATGGCGCCGGTTTCGCTGCTGGTGGCGTAGCGCTGGTTGGCGTTGACTTTGATGACTGGGCCGTGGTTGAGCAATGGGCCGTGGTTGTCATCGTGGCGATCGGCAAAGTTGGGGTGGACCCCATGGGCGTTATCGGCGGAGATCAGCATGGAGCGGGCCAGCGCCCGGTTGCGCTCCTGAGCCTCCGGCATGAGGCGCTCCAGCCACTGCCCCAGCATCGCCCCCTGGGCCCCGCAGGCGGTGAGGCTGCCCACCTCTTCATGGTCATTGCACACCAACACCTGCCCCGCGCCGCCTTCCTGGGCGGTGAGCAGCGCCTGCAGGCCGGTGTAGCAGCTGAGCAGATTGTCCAGCCGCGCCGAGGCCAGAAACTCCTGTTCCAGCCCCACCAGCGCGGCCCCCTGGACATCATAAAGGCACAGCTCATAATCCAGCACCTGATCCAGATCGTCGCACCCCTGCCACGCCAGCCAGCCGGCCAGCAGACGGCGAAAATCCGGCTTCTCGTCCGAGCGCCCCAGCAACGCGGGCAGGAAGGTCTGGGCGTTGATGTTGCGGCTGGCGTTGGCGTCCCGATCGAGGTGGATCGCCAGGCTCGGCACCACCGCCACGGGGCGGCGCAGATCCAGTAGCGCGCTGCGCACCTCCCCCTCGACGGTGCGATAGCTCACCCGTCCGGCCAGCGACAGATCCCGATCGAACCAGGGGTTGAGCAGCGCCCCGCCATAAACCTCGACCCCGAGCTGAAAGTAGCCCTTGCGGTGCAGTTCCGGGTTGGGCTTGACCTTCAAACAGGGGGAGTCGGTATGCGCCCCCAGCAAACGCCACCCCTGGGTTACGGCTGCCTCCCGCTGCGGCTGGCGCCAGGCGATGATCGCGGAGCCGTTGCGGCAGATGAAGTAGCCACCCCCGGGTTGCGGCTGCCAGTGCTCTGCCTCGCTGAGCTCACGAAAGCCCGCCCGGCGCAGTCGCTGCGCCATCTGATCCACGGCATGAAAGGGGGTGGTGGCCTGATCCAGAAACCGGATCAGCCCCTGGTTGAACTCGGCCTGCTGTTTCATTGCGCCCCCTCCCCCTCGATCACCTTGATCAACTCGACCCGAAAGATCAGTGTGGAGTTGGCCGGAATCTCCGCTGACGGACTGGTGGCGCCATAGGCCAGCTCCGGGGGCAGGTAGAGGATCGCCTCGCCGCCCTCGCGCATCCGCAGCAACCCCTCGCGCCAGCCGCGGATCACCCGGTTCAGGGGAAAGGTGGCCGGCTCCTGGCGCGCATAGGAGCTGTCGAACACGCCCCCATCCACCCGTGTCCCCTGGTAGTGAACCACCACCGTGTCGCGTTCGCTCGGGCGGGCCCCGTCGCCCCGGCGCAGGTGTTCGATCTGCAGCCCCGAGTCGGTCACGATGACCCCCGCCCGCGCACGGTTGCGGGCCAGAAACGCCTCTCCCGCCTTGCGGGTCTCATCGTTCAGCGCCTTGTCGATCAGCGTCTGGCGAAAGCGCTCTTTTTCCGGATCCTGATCGCAACCGGCCAGCCCTGTGGCCAGGATCAGCAGCGCCAGCAGAGGTTTCCAAATCGGCATCGTCTCGTTCTCCATGGATGGGGTTGGGCCCCGATTTTACATTACCCGGCGCCGCGGCTACACTGCCGAAGCCGCAGCCGATGGAACTCAGAGCCCGAACTGCCTGTCACAGGCGTACAGAACGAGCCACCGCCCGATTCAGGACCATTACCGCGGTGAAGCTCGGCTCCAGCCACAAGACCCGGAGAACCTCCCCCCATGCGCAACACTCGCTTTCTGGCTTTTGTCACGGCACTGGCACTCCTGCTGGGCATCGCCCCCGTGCAGGCCAGGCTGGCTCCCGAACCGATCCACACCCAGACGATGCTGGACGTGGTGACCTCGCTACAGCAGGGTCACTATAACCGGGTGGAGATCGACGATCAGCTCTCCGAGTCCGTACTGGACCAGTACCTGGCGACGCTCGACCCCGACCGCAGCCACTTTCTGGCCAGCGACGTGCAGCAGTTCCAACAGTGGCGCCACCAGCTGGATGACCAGATTCTGCGCGGCGAAACGGACGCCGCCTTCGCGATCTTCAACCGTTACCAGGAGCGGCGCCGGCAACGGCTGGATTACCTGATCGGCACCCTCGAAGACCCGCACAACAGCTGGAATTTCAACCGCGATGAAACGCTGCAGAGCGATCGCTCCAAGGCCGAATGGATCGAGACCGACGCCGAGCTGCGCCAGCTCTGGCGCAAGCAACTGAAAAGCTCACTGCTGAGCCTGAAGCTGGCCGACAAGACCACTGAGGAAGCAGAGGAGATCCTGCTGCGCCGCTACCAAAACCAGAAACAGCAGCTGGATCAGGCCAAGAGTGATGATGTGTTCGAGAGCTTCGTCAATGCGCTGACCCACGAGTTCGACCCCCACACCCAGTACTTTTCCCCCCAAGGCTCGGAGAATTTCCAGATCAACATGAGCCTTTCGCTGGAGGGGATCGGGGCGGTGTTGCAGTCGGAAAACGAACAGACCAAGATCGTTCGGCTGATACCGGCCGGCCCCGCCGACAAGACCGGTCAACTGAAGCCCGCCGACATCATCGTCGGGGTCGGACAGGGTGAATCAGGCCCCATCGAAGATGTGGTGGGGATGCGGCTGGATGATGTGGTCAGCAAGATCCGCGGCCCCAAAGGCACCCGGGTGCGGCTGGAGGTGATCCCCGCCGATGCGATCGACCGCCAAACCCGCAAGGTGGTGATGATCGAACGCAACAAGGTGAAGCTCGAGGAGCAGGCCGCCCGCAAGCGGGTGCTGAAGCTCAACCGGGACGGTAACGAGTTCAAAGTGGGCGTGATCGAAATCCCCACCTTCTATATCGACTTCGAAGCCCTGCAACGGGGCGATCCCGACTACAAAAGCACCACCCGGGACGTGGAAAAGCTGATTAACGAGCTACGGCAGGAAAAGATCGACGGGCTGATCGTGGATCTGCGCAACAACGGCGGCGGCTCGCTGCGCGAGGCCAACGAGCTGGTGGGGCTTTTCATCCAACGCGGCCCCACGGTACAGATTCGTGACGCCTCCGGTCGGGTGGACATCCTCGGCGATTTCGATCCGAAAGTGGCCTGGGATGGCCCCATGGCGGTGATCGTCAACCGCCTGAGCGCCTCGGCCTCGGAGATCTTCGCCGGCGCCATACAGGATTACAACCGCGGCATCATCATCGGCAACCGCACCTTCGGCAAGGGCACCGTGCAGACGCTGCAGCCGATCGAGTATGGCCAGATGAAACTGACCCATGCCAAGTTTTACCGCATCTCCGGTGACAGCACCCAGCACCGGGGTGTGGAGCCGGATATCCAACTGCCCTCGCTGTACGCAGCCGAAGAGATCGGTGAGAGCGCCCTGGACAAGGCCCTGCCCTGGGACCAGGTGCGCCCGGTGCGGCATGGTCGTTTCCCCAGCCTGAGCCCCTTCCTGCAGCAGCTGCTCGCCAGGCACCAGGCCCGGACCGAAACCGACCCGGATTTCATCTTCATGCGCAAGCAGGTGGAACACCTGAAAAAACAGAAAGAGATCACCCAGATTCCACTCGACATCGACACCTTGCGCCAGGAGCGTCAGGCCAGTGAAAACTGGCTGCTCGAGGCTGAAAACGAACGCCGCGTCGGCCTCGGCCTGCCGCCGGTGAAAACCCTGGCCGAGGTGGACGAGACACAGCCCAAGGATGAGCAGGGGCGCCCGATCAACCCCGAGGCAGAAGCGATTCTGGCCGAGAGCGGCGAGATACTGGTCGACCTGATCGAGCTGACACTGAGTCACACCGCCGCCCTGCCGAAGCATATCTCCAACCGCATGGCGGCGGAGTGATGGCGTGAAACCGGGCAGGCTGGGCACACTGCTGCTGATACTGGTACCGCTGCTGCTGGCGATCGGCGCCATCGCCAGCTACTTCGTTTATCAGAAAATTCAGGCGCAGCATGAGGTCAACCTGGCGGAGCTGGAAAAGTTCGGCTACGAGATGGTTCCCAGCAACACCTACACCGAAAGCACCGGGATGCTGGGCAATCAGCAGTTGCCGGCCACCTTTGCCGAGAAAAAACTCACCCCCACTGAGCGCGTCATCCGGGGTCTCATGCAGGATAAGGAGAATCTGCTGGCCGAGCAGGATGCACTCAAGGGGGAGATCGCGGCGTTGCAACAGCGGATCGCCGAGCTGGAGCAGTACAAGCGCCTGAATGAGCGCTTCGTACCGGAAACCTTCGAGGAGGAGCTGATCCGCGTCAAGGCGCAGCTCAAGGCGATTCTCAGCCGGATGCCCGAAGCGGATCGCTTCAGCAACATCCGCCTGGAGATCATGGCGGCGGCTGGAATGCAGGAATATCGCCGCTTTGTCAGCGCCAACCGGCTGATGCTGGATCAGACCCAGCGCGGCAGGATCATCAGCGACCACCTCCCCGCCTACGCCTTCTGCGTCGGTAACGCCATCGAGCTCGCCGCCAACAGCAGTGAAGAGGAGCGCCTGCTCATCGACTGGTTCAACCAGCCCGAGAAGGTCACCCTGCCGTCCGCCCTCTCCGCCGATCTGGCCAAGCTGCTCCCCGCCTGCCAGAAACCCCTGCGTGAACAGTTGGACGCCCTGCTCCCCGCGAACATGGCTGGATAATTTCTGAGCGGCGTACTGGAAATAAACGGCAACGCTCTGTATAATTTTGCGACTTTATATATTCCCGTTTCGTGGACACACCGCCAGCCCAGTGTCCAGCGCGACGGTTATCACCAACCGACCCTGTATAGCTGGCATACAGGCTGGACAGCTGCCACACCCGCAACCGGCAGCGACAATATAGGATACTTTCATGAGCGAAAGCTTTGCTGATCTGTTTGAGCAATCCCTGCAAGACATTGCCATGACCCCCGGCACCCTCGTCATGGGTGAAGTGGTCGACATCGACAGCGACTGGGTTACCGTCAACGCTGGCCTGAAATCCGAAGCCGTCATCCCCCGTTCCCAATTCCTGAACGACAACAACGAGCTGGAGATCAAGGTTGGTGACCACGTCAAGGTGGCACTGGAAGCGGTCGAGGACGGCTTCGGTGAAACCCGCCTCTCCCGTGAAAAAGCCAAGCGCGCTGAAGCCTGGGAAGTTCTGCAGAAGAAATTCGACGCGGAAGAGACCGTCAAGGGTTACATCTCCGGCAAGGTCAAAGGCGGCTTCACGGTCAGCATCAACAACATTCAGGGGTTTCTGCCGGGCTCGCTGGTCGATGTTCGACCGGTGCGCGACGTCGACCACCTGGAAGGCAAAGAGCTCGACTTCAAACTGATCAAGCTCGACCCGAAACGCAACAACATCGTGGTCTCTCGCCGCGCTGTTCTGCAGGAAGCCAACAGCGCCCAGCGCGAAGAGCTGCTGGCCACCCTGGAAGAGGGTCAGGTCGTCAAGGGCTACGTCAAGAACCTCACCAACTACGGTGCCTTTATCGACCTGGGTGGTGTCGACGGCCTGCTGCACATCACCGACATGGCGTGGAAGCGGATCTCCCACCCGAGCGAAATGCTCACCCCGGGCGATGAGATCTCGGTCAAGATCATCAAGTTCGACAAGGAAACCAACCGTATCTCCCTCGGCCTGAAACAGCTGAGTGAAGATCCGTGGGATGACATCAAGGATCGCTACCCGCCCGGAACCCGGGTGATGGCGCGGGTCACCAACCTGACCGACTACGGCTGCTTCGCCTCCATCGAAGATGGGGTCGAGGGTCTGGTGCACGTGTCTGAAATGTCCTGGACCAACAAGAACATCCACCCGTCCAAGATCGTGAACATCGGCGACGAAGTGGAAGTGATGATCCTGGATGTGGATGAGGAGCGCCGTCGCATCTCCCTGGGCATCAAACAGTGTACCGTCAATCCGTGGATCGCCTTCTCCGAGCGGCACGCGGCCGGTGACCGGGTCAAGGGGATCATCAAGACCATTACCGACTTCGGTATCTTCGTTGGTCTGGATAACGACCTCGATGGCCTGGTTCACATGTCCGATATCTCCTGGGAGATCGATCCCGAAACCGCGCTGCGTCAGTTCAAAAAAGGTGACGAAGTGGAAGCGGTGATCCTCTCCATCGATGCTGAGAAAGAGCGCATCTCCCTGGGCATCAAGCAGCTGGAAAGCGATCCGTTCGCCGAATACCTGGCGGCCCACGACAAGGGCAGCATCGTCTCCGGCACCGTCAAGAGCGTCGATCCCAAGGCCGCCGTCATCCAGCTGGCCGAGGGGGTAGAGGCAACGCTGAAAGCGTCTGAAATCGCCGCCGAGCGGATCGACGATGCCACCACCGCCCTGAAAGTGGGTGATACCGTCGAGGCCAAAATCACCGGCGTCGATCGTCGCAACCGCACCATCAACCTGTCGATCCGCGCCAAGGATCAGGCGGATGATAAAGCGGCCATCAGCGCCGTGCGCAATCAGGAGGTGGAGGTTCCGGGACCGACCACCATCGGCGATCTGATCAAGCAGCAGATGGCCAACCAGAACAACTGACTTTCCTCTTCAGTTGAACCACAAGGGGCGCCCTGAGGCGCCCCTTTTTTTGTGCTGTTCTGCCGCTTACTGGATTTCGATCAGCACCTCGCCGGGGGTCACCCGATCCCCCTTGCTCACGTAGACGCCGGTCACGCGACCGGCAATCGGGGCCTGAATTTCGGTCTCCATCTTCATCGCTTCGGTGATCAAAACCGGCTGGCCCGCCTCGACCTCGTCCCCTTCCACCACCAGCACCTCGACGATATTGCCCGGCATACTGGTGGTCACATGGCCGGGGGCGGTGGCCTGACGGCGCCCGCTGGCGCCGCCGCCAACGTAGGCGTTCAGCGGTTCGAACACCACCTCCTCGGGCATGCCGTCCAGGGTCAGATACACCCGCCGCCGACCGCTCTCCGGGCCGCCAACCCCGGTGATCGCCACCTGATAGCTCTCACCATGCAGATCGATCTTGAACTCCGTGGCAACCCCCTCATCCACGGGACGACCGCCCTTTTCGGCCGGCAGCAGCGGCTCCGGCGTCAGCGTGCCAGCTTCCCGTTCCTCCAGGAACTGGCGCCCGATCTCCTCGAACATGGCGAAGGTCAGCACATCTTCATCGCTGTGGGCCAGCGCACCGATCTCATTGCGCAGCCGCTCGAGCTCGGGCTGGAGCAGATCCGCCGGCCGCCCCTCGATCACGGCGGCGTTGCCGATCGCCTGGGTGCGCAGCGTCTGGTTGACCTCCCCGGGCGGGTGGCCGTACCCCCCCTGCAGGTAGCGCTTGACCTCATTGGTGATGGTTTTGTAGCGCTCACCGGTGAGCACGTTCAGCACCGCCTGGGTGCCCACGATCTGAGAGGTCGGCGTCACCAGCGGCGGGTAACCCAGATCCTTGCGGACGCGGGGGATCTCGGCGAACACCTCGCGGATACGGCCCAGCGCATTCTGCTCCTTGAGCTGATTGGCCAGGTTGGACATCATGCCGCCCGGCACCTGATTGATCTGCACGGAGACATCTTCACGGGTGAACTCCGATTCAAACTGGTGGTATTTTTTGCGCACCTCGCGGAAGTAATCGGTGATTTCGCTCAGCTGTTCCAGATCGAGCCCGGTATCCCACTCGGTCCCCCGCAGCGCGGCTACCTGGGATTCGGTGGCCGGGTGGCTGGTTCCCCAGGCGAACGCCGAGATCGCGGTATCGATATGTTCAGCGCCCGCTTCGATCGCCTTGAGTTGACACTGCGCCGCCAGACCCGCCGTGGCATGGCTGTGAATGAAAACCGGCAGGGGGACCGCCCCCTTGATCGCCTTGACCAGATCGTAGGTGGCATAGGGGGTGAGCAGCCCTGCCATATCCTTGATCGCAATGGCGTCGGCGCCCATCTGCTGCAGCGCCCGGGCCTGCTCGACGAACAGCTCGATGGTATGCACCGGGCTGGTGGTGTAGCAGATGGTGCCCTGGGCGTACTTGCCCGCTTTCTTGACCGCTGCGATGGCGGTTTCCAGATTGCGCAGATCGTTGAGGGCGTCAAACACCCGGAACACATCGATGCCGTTCTCCGCCGCCTTGGCGACAAAGGCTTCCACCACGTCATCGGCGTAGTGGCGATAGCCCAGCAGGTTCTGGCCACGCAGCAGCATCTGCAGGCGGGTGTTGGGCAGCGCCTTGCGCAGCGCACGCAGCCGCTCCCAGGGGTCCTCCTTCAAAAAGCGCACGCAGGCGTCGAAGGTTGCCCCGCCCCAGCACTCCAGTGACCAGTAGCCGACCTGATCCAGCTTGTCGCAGATCGGCAGCATATCTTCTGTGCGCATCCGGGTGGCGATCAGGGATTGGTGGGCATCGCGTAGAATGACATCGGTAACTTGAATCTTGCTCATCTCATCTCTCCTCATGGCCGCCGCTCAAAGGCCGGCATAGGCGGCAATCGCCGTCGCGATCGCCAGCGCGATTTCACTGGGGTCACGCTTGTCGGAATAGTTCAGCAGCTCGGGGTGGCTGGGGACGAAACTGGTATTGAATCGACCGCTGCGGAAGGCCGGATTTTGCAGAATCTCCTGGTAGTAGCGCGCTGTGGTCTTGACCCCCTGCAGGCGCATGTCGGCCAGTGCCCGCGCGCCACGATCCAGCGCTTCCTCCCAGCTCAGCGCCCAGACCACCAGCTTCAAACACATGGAATCGAAGTAGGGGGGGATGGTGTATCCGGTGTAGATCGCCGTATCGGTGCGCACGCCGGGCCCCCCCGGCGCGTAGTAGCGGGTGATGCGACCAAAGCAGGGCAGAAAGTTGTTTTTCGGATCTTCGGCGTTGATGCGAAACTGGAGTGCATACCCCCTAAAGCTGATCTCCTCTTGGCGATAGCTTAGCGGCAGGCCGGAGGCGATGCGGATCTGCTCGCGCACGATATCGACCCCGGTGATCTGCTCGGTGATGGTGTGTTCCACCTGCACCCGGGTGTTCATCTCCATGAAGTAGATCTCCTCCCCGGTCACCAGAAACTCGACCGTGCCCGCATTCTCGTACCCCACCGCCTTGGCCGCCCGCACCGCCAGCTCGCCGACGTAGTGACGCTGTTCCGGGGTCAGTTGGGGGCTGGGGGCAATTTCGATCAGTTTCTGGTTGCGCCGCTGGATGGAGCAGTCCCGCTCATACAGATGGATCGCATCCCCCTGGCTGTCGGCCAGCACCTGCACCTCGATATGGCGGGGATCGACGATGCACTTCTCGAGGAACACATCGGCTGATCCGAACGCCTTGGTGGCCTCGGAGATGACCCGCGGATACTGCGCCTTCAGATCCGCCGCCGAGTCACAGCGGCGAATGCCGCGCCCGCCGCCGCCGGAGGTGGCCTTGAGCATCACCGGATAGCCGATCTGATCGGCCACACGCAGCGCCTCATCCAGATCGGCCAGGTTGCCATCCGAGCCGGGTGTCACGGGTACCCCGGCGGCCACCATGCTGGCACGGGCGGCGGTTTTATCGCCCATTTTGGCGATCACATCGGCGCTCGGGCCGATGAAGGTGATCCCCCTGTTGGCGCAGATGCGGGCGAACTCGCTGTTCTCAGACAGAAAGCCGTAACCCGGATGGATGGCGTCACAGCCGGTCTCCACCGCCAGGTTGACCAGGCGGCGGGCATCCAGATACCCCGCCAGGGGGTCTTCGCCCACACAGTGGGCCTCATCGGCGCGCTTGACATGCAGCGCATAGCGGTCAGGCTCGGTATAAATAGCCACCGAGCGGATTTTCATTTCGGCGCAGGCGCGCACGATGCGCAGCGCGATCTCGCCACGGTTGGCGATCAGTATTTTTTTGAGCATGGATCTTCTCCCTGCAAAACGGATCGGTCGGTCGCTACAACGTAAACCAGTCAGGCCAAAAATAAAAATTGATATTTTTCCAGCCGCCACAGGGAGTTCGGCGAGAGCGGGTCGATCCCACCGGCCACCTCAGTAGTCTTCATCCAGTACATAGTGGATCAACTGATCGTCCCTGATCTCGTCGTCACGCACCTCATATACGCTCAGTACCGAGCCGTTGGCGTGGATCACCGAGCGGCGCTGCCCGGTCAGCAGCGGATGCCACGGCGGCAGATCCCGCCCTTCATGGATCAGGCGATAACTGCAACTGGGGGGCAGCCAAGCGAAATTTTCCACATCTTCAGGCCGGAGCTTGATACAGCTGGGCACGAGCTGGCTGCGCTTTTCATACTGGGTGCAGCGACAGTCATTCAGATCCAGCAGACGACACACCACCGTGGTGTAGAACACCTCCTGGGTATCTTCATCCTCCACCTTGTGCAGGCAGCACAGCGCACAACCATCGCACAGCGATTCCCACTCCCGCGGCGTCATCTCGTGTAGCTTCTTGCGCCGCCAGAACGCCTCCTGTGCCATCTCAGCGTACCCCCGCCTGGGGCCGGTCTTTGAACAGATCCAGCATGTAATCCTCCTTCGGCGGCGGCAGCTGCAGGAAGTAACCGTTCGCGCTTATCTCCTCGAGCAGTTTCTCCGCACTCTCGATCCGCGCCAGTTTTCGCCCCGGCAACATCGGCATCTCCATCACCGGGATCGGTTTTCCGAACATCTCCAACAGGGGCTTGGGGACCCGCTCGAGCTGCTCACGCTTGTCCACGTAAAGATAGGTCTCATCCTTGCGCGGGCTTTTGAAGATAGCGACGATTTTCATCATTTACCCGTTTCAAACTGTTCGAGTTGTGCCAACAGGGCATCACCCACCAGCGGCTTGCGCCAACCGGAGAGCGAGGCTGGCAGATGGTAGTGCCCCTCGCTGTCTTGCGAGTGGATGAGGGCATCCAGATCTCGCTTGCGCAGCACTATTTCCGGCAGCAGATCATGCCGCTCGGCGGCCTGGCGACCGATCGCACGCAGCTGCTTGAGTCGCTTGCTCCAGACGTAGTGCAAGGGGCGCGGGATCTGTGCCGGCGGGTCGTTGCGGGCCGACTCGGGAGCGGCCGCGATCAGCGCCATGATCGCCTGGCCATGCTCACGCATGGTCCGGCCCCGCTTGATGATGGCGTCGAGATGCTGCTCGCTGTGCGGCATTCGCTCCACGATGGCCAGCAGGGCCTCGTTGCGCAGCACCCGGTTGCGGGAAAGGTCACGCGCCCGGCAGGTCCGCTCGCGCCAGGCGCACAGATCCCGCAGTAGCGCCCGGCGCACCTCATCCACTTGCCACATCTGGCTGAAGCGTTGAAAGTAGCGCTGCGGGTCCGCCGTATACGCCGCCAGCACGGCGGCGGCGGCGCTTTCGCACTCCTCCATGGCCCACTCCAGACGACCGCGCGCCTGCAGCTGCGCCCGCTGCATCAGGGCCAGCGTGGGCAGGTAGGCCACATCCAGCGCCGCATAGTGCTCCTGCTCCGCCGTCAACGGGCGCAGCAGCCAGTCGGAGGTGGTCTCCCCCTTGCCCAGCTCGACATCGAGGGCCCGGGCCACCATCCGCTGCAACCCCATGTTGTACCCCCAGCCGGCGAAGGCGGCTCCCACCTGGGTGTCGTAGAGCGGTCGCGGTAGCACACCGTAACTGTGGTAGAACAGTTCCAGATCCTCACTGCCGGCATGGAGTACCTTGAGCACCTCGGGGGCGCGCAGCAGCTCAACCAGAGGCGACATATCCTCCACCCGCAGCGGATCGATCAGGTAGCAGCGCTGCTGATCCGCCAGCTGGATCAGGCCCGGTATCGGATAGAAGGTCTCGGTCCGGGTGAATTCGGTGTCGAGCGCGACCAGCGGCAGCCGCAGCCACTGCTGGCAGTGGTGCGCCAGGGCCGCCGTGTCCTCGATCCAGACCGGATCGCTCGCCGCCTGTTCCAGATGGCGCCAGTGGTAACGTTGTAACAGTTCAGTCATCCTGACTCCGTTTCAGGGAGCGCCGCCCGGCAAAAGCGTGCGCCAGTGTGCCGCCGTCGACGAACTCGAGCTCGCCTCCGACCGGAACGCCGTGGGCGATGCGGGTGATATCGACCTTCGAGGCGTGCAGTTGTTCAGCGATGTAGTGCGCCGTAGCCTCCCCCTCCACCGTGGGGTTGGTCGCCAGGATCAGCTCGCGCACCGCACCGCCATCCACCAGCGCAAACAGTTGATCGAGCCCCAGCTCCTCCGGGCCGATCCCGTCGATGGGCGAGAGATGCCCCTTGAGGACGAAATAGACCCCGTTGAACCCGCCCGCCTGTTCCACGGCGATCAGATCCACCGGCGATTCCAGTACGCACACCAACTGATGATCTCGGTTTTCATCCGCGCAGATGGGGCAGAGCGGCTCCTCGGAGAGGTTGCGGCAGCGCTGACACTCCCCCACCCGCTCGATCGCCTGCAGCAGCGCCCGGGAGAGGGTACGCCCACCCGCCCGGTCACGCTCGAGCAGATACAGTGCCATGCGTTGCGCCGACTTCGGCCCGACGCCGGGCAGCGCGCGCAGCGAGCTGATCAGCTGTTGCAGTAACGGACTGAAACTCATGCTCAGAACGGCATCTTGAAGCCCGGTGGCATCCCCATGCCACTGGTGACATTGGCCATCAGCTCCTGGGTGCTCTGTTCGATCCTGCGCACCGCATCATTGATGGCCGCGGCGATCAGATCCTCCAGAATCTCCTTTTCCTCCTCCATCAGACTCGGATCGATCTGGACCGCCTTCACGTCGTGGCGTCCATTCATGGTGACCCGGACCAGCCCAGCACCGGATTCGCCGGTGACCTCGGCTTGGGCGATCTGCTCCTGCGCTTTCTGCATCTCCTCCTGCATCTTCTGGGCCTGTTTCATCAGGTTCCCCATGCCGCCTTTCATCATCTTTCCATTCCTCTTTTGCCATTACTGTTTCGGGTGCAGCGGGCGGACCGATTCGGTTTCGATCCGGGCGCCAAATCTTTCCATCAGGCTCTGTACCACCGGGTCGCTCTCGATCACCTGCAACGCTTGCGCCTGCTGCTCGGCGCGCAGGCGCTCGCTGCGCTGGGCCGGGGTTTCGACACGCTGCGCCGCCGCTACAAACTCGACCTGAACCTGCTGGCCGCAAACGCCCCGAACCGCGCTTCGAATCCGTTCACGGCGCGCCTCGTTCAGCAGCGCCTCCTGCTCGGGGGTGTAGTGAAACCGCAGCCGCTCGGCATCGGCCTGCTCCAGCGACAGATTACGCGCCAGGCTTGCCACCATGCCAGTCAGTCCCAGCCGCGGCAACAGATCACACCAGTCGACGGCCGCGCCGGCGGGAGGAGCGCCGCCCGCCTCCGTTGGCGCCGGAGCGGTCGGAGTCTCCCCCCAAGCCGGTGACTCCGCCGGCGCGGGGGCGATCAGGGCGGGCTCCGGCCGGGCCTCGGGCAGCTCAGCCGGATTGGGCTTTTTTACCCCGTCCTCGGCCTGATCGGGGGGGGGCTCCTCCCACGGCGGGATCTCCTCCGGCGGCGGCGCTTCGCCCCCCTCTGCCGCCGGGCCCGATGCCAGCGGCGGCGGCTCGTGCGCCGGAGCCGATTGCGTCAGTGGTTCGCTGTCGGCGGGGCGGAAGGCGAACATGCGCAGCAGCGTCATCTCCAGCCCCTCCCGTGGCTCCGGCACCAACGGCAGATCCTTGCGCCCCCGCAACGCGATCTGGTAGTAGAGCTGAACCTCCTCCGGGCGCAGCAGCCTTGCCAGCGCCAACACCTGCTCGCGATCCCCCAGGCTGTTGTCCACGGCCGCCGGCACCACCTGCGCCAGCGCGACGCGGTGCAGCAGGCTGACCAGATCCCCCAGCACCATCAGGTAATCGGGCGAGAACTGTGCCAGCTCGGCCACCGTCTGCAGCAGCTGGGCCGGCTGCTGCCGGGCGAGCTGCTCCACCATCCGGTACACCAGGCGGTGGTCGATGGTCCCCAGCATGGTGCGCACCTCCGCCTCGCGCACCGCACCTGCACCAAAAGCGATCGCCTGATCGGTCAGACTGAGCGCGTCGCGCATGGAACCGTCGGCGGAACGCGCCAGCAACCAGAGCGCGGCGCTCTCCGCCTCGATCCCCTCCTCCCCGAGCACAAAGGCGAGGTGGTTTTGGATCCGCTCGGCGGTGAGGTTTTTGAGATTGAACTGGAGGCAGCGGGAGAGCACCGTCATCGGCAGTTTCTGCGGATCGGTGGTCGCCAGCAGAAACTTCACGTGGGGCGGGGGCTCCTCCAGTGTTTTCAGCAGCGCATTGAACGAGCTGGTGGAGAGCATGTGTACCTCGTCGATCAGGTACACCTTGAACCGCCCGTGGGTGGGGGAATACTGTACGTTCTCGAGCAGCTCGCGGGTATCCTCCACCCGGGTGCGCGAGGCGGCGTCCACCTCGATCAGATCGACGAAGCGGCCCTCGGCGATTTCGACGCAGGCGGTGCAGTGGCCACAGGGCTCGGAGGTGATCCCCTGCTCGCAGTTGAGCGATTTGGCGAGAAGGCGTGCGATGGAGGTTTTGCCCACCCCGCGGGTGCCGGTAAACAGGTAGGCGTGGTGCAGCCTGTTATTGTCCAACGCATTTACCAGCGCCTTCAAAACGTGCTCCTGGCCAACCATCTCCCTGAAGCGTGCTGGGCGCCATTTACGTGCCAGAACCTGATAGCTCATGCTGCCTCGTCGATCCGCTCGGTTCATTCGGTTACAGCCGCCGATATTAGCACGCTTTCATGCCCGGTGCCCCACCGCCACGCGCGGTGGCAACGGGGCGGATGGCATGAAATATGCCTCACCTTCGGGTAGTTTGACTACACTGGGTGGAGCACCATGGTTTGGCAGAACACCAAGACTCATACAATGGAGAGATTACACGATGGCTGCAATCGAAGCGTTTGTCTCGGCAATCAATGGGGTCGTCTGGGGCCCGATGATGCTGGTACTCATTCTTGGGGTGGGACTGTTCCTCTCCATCGGCCTGAAACTGATGCCGATCCTCAGGATCGGCACCGGGTTCCGGCTGCTCTGGCGCGGCCGCACCGCCAGCGCCGAGGACGAGAAAGAGGGGGAGATCCCCCCCTTTCAGGCACTGATGACCGCCATGTCCGCCACCGTCGGCACCGGTAATATCGCCGGGGTCGCCACGGCCATTTTTCTGGGTGGGCCGGGGGCGCTGTTCTGGATGTGGATAACGGCCCTGATCGGCATGGCGACCAAGTATTCCGAGGCGGTGCTGGCGGTCAGATTCCGTGAAACCGATGCCATGGGGCAGCATGTCGGCGGCCCCATGTACTACATCAAAAACGGCCTGGGCAAGAACTGGGCGTGGATGGGGGTACTCTTTGCCATCTTTGGCGCCTGTGCCGGTTTCGGCATCGGCAACACGGTACAGTCCAACTCGGTCGCCGCCGTGCTGCAGGCCAACTTCGACATCCCCGTCTGGGTCAGCGGCGTGGTGATGATGGTGTTGGTGGCCGCCGTGATTCTGGGCGGTATCAAGCGGATCGGCCAGGTCGCCGGCGCCCTGGTGCCTTTTATGGCGCTATTCTATCTGCTCACCGGACTGGTGGTGCTGGTGATCAACGCCCCGCTGCTGCCGCAGGCGTTGGAGCTGATCTTTACCCACGCCTTCTCCCCCGTTGCCGCGCAGGGCGGTTTTGCCGGCGCGGCCGTCTGGGCGGCGATCCGCTTTGGCGTCGCCCGAGGGGTTTTCTCCAATGAAGCGGGGCTGGGGTCGGCCCCGATCGCCCACGCGGCGGCACAGATCCACGACCCGGTGCGGCAGGGGCTGATCGCGATGCTGGGCACCTTTCTCGATACCCTGGTGATCTGCACCATCACCGGACTGGTGATCGTCAGCTCCGGCGCCTGGACCGGTGGCGAATCCGGCGCCGCCCTCACCAGCCAGGCCTTTGCCAGCGCACTGCCCTCCTTCGGCAATTATCTGGTGGCGATCGCCCTGGCGCTGTTCGCGTTTACCACCATCATCGGCTGGTCGTTCTACGGTGAGCGCTGCATCGAGTTCCTGTTTGGCGTCCGGGCGATCACCCCCTACCGCGTGCTCTGGGTAGTGGCGATTCCGCTGGGCGCGACCCTGAGCCTGGATTTCGTCTGGCTGGTCGCGGATACCCTCAACGCCATGATGGCGATCCCCAACCTGGTGGCGCTGGCTCTCCTGAGCCCGGTGGTGTTCAAGTTGACCCGGGAGTATTTCAGCCGCCACTGAGACAGGCTCGCCCCGCACCGGAGCCGCCGCTGCGGCTCCCTTTTTTGCCCCCCGCCGGCGCGCGCACACGCTTTTTACCCCACAGCGCGGCCGATCGGTGGCAAAATGGCCCGATCCCCCCTGCGGAGGTGCGTATGAGCATAGCGAAAAAACTGGGTGGCCTGATCCGGCAGAGCGGCCTGAGCGACTGGCCGGAACAGCTCAAGCAGAGCCTGGAGCGCGGCCTGGAGCAACGCGTGCGGTTGGCCATCACCGGCTTGAGCGGCAGTGGCAAGACCGTCTTCATCAGCAGCCTGGCAGCGCACCTGTTGCAGAGCGACCAGGGGCGCTCGCTGCCGTTTTTCAGCCCCGCGGCCGAGGGCAGAATCATCGCGACCCGCGATCTGAGCGCCACCGCCCCCAACCCGTTTCCGCTGCAACGGAGCCTGGCCGGGTTGCGCGCCTCGCCACCACACTGGCCGGACTCCACCGACGCGCTGACGGAGATTCGGCTGGCCCTGCGCTATCGCCGCAAACCGGGGCTGGGGCGGGCGCTGGGCGAGCACTCGACCCTGTATCTGGATCTGATCGATTATCCCGGCGAATGGCTGCTGGATCTGCCCCTGCTGACGCTCAGCTTCGAGCAGTGGTGCCGGCAGCAGCAGGCGCTGTTTGCCTCGCCCCCGCGGGCGCAAGCCGCCGCCGACTGGATGGCGAGCCAGCGCCAGATCGATTGGCTCGCCCCCGCCCCGGAGGGGCAGCGGCAACGGCTGGCCGCGCACTACCGCTCCCTGTTGCAGCAACTGCGCGAGCCCCCCTACAACCTCAGCCTGCTGCAGCCCGGCCGCCTGCTGATGCCGGCAACGCTGACCGGCAGCCCCCTGCTCGATCTGTTCCCGATCCTCCAGAATTGGCCACAGGAACCGGAAAAGGCGGACCCGGGCAGCCTCTTCACGCAGCTGCAGCGGGGCTACCACGACTATTGCGAACAGGTTGTCCGCCCCTTCTACCAGAACCACTTTCGCCACTTCGACCGCCAGATCGTGCTGGTTGACTGCCTGAAAACACTCAACAGCGGCGAGGCCTGTTTCAACGACATGCAGCGGGCGCTGACGACCCTGCTGCACAGCTTCCACTACGGCCGCAACAGCCTGCTGCGGCGGCTGTTCCGACCGCGTATCGACCGGGTGCTGTTCGCCGCCACCAAGGCGGATCATGTCACCGCCAATCAGCACCACAACCTGGACCTGTTTCTGGGCCTGATGGTGGCCGCCGCCCAGCGGGAGATCCGCTTCGAGCAGGTTGATACCCGCTGCCTGGCACTCTCATCAGTGCGCGCCACGGAAGCGGCGCAGGCGCGACTCGATGGCCAACACCTCTCCTGCCTGCGCGGTCGGCGCAAGGATACGGGCGAGGCGATCGCCCTCTTTCCCGGTGAGGTACCGGTCGAACTGCCCCGCGTCGAGCAGTGGAACAGCGACCGCTTCCGCTTTGTCGATTTTGCTCCCCGCCCACTGCCCGTCGGCCCCCTGGGGCCCGAGCACCATATCCGCCTCGACCAAGCGCTCGAATACCTGCTGGGAGATCTGTTCTGATGGCTGACTCGACCCAATGGCAGCGCCCGCTGGAGCTGCCCGCCGACGCGGTAACACCGCAAACCACCGCGCAACCCCCCCACCAACCCGCCCGGGAGATCCCGCTGGAGCAAACCGAGCTCACCGAAACGGACCCGGCGCCGGAGCCTCCCCCCTCGCCACGCCGAAGGGGCGGTGGCCACCGGCTGCTCCTTCTGCTGGGCGCACTGCTCGGTTTGGCCGGCGCGGCCGAATTATACCGCCTGATCAGCTGGAGCAGCGCGATCCACCCCCTGCTCGGTGGCGGCTTCACGCTGTTGACCTCGCTCCTGCTGCTGGCGCTGGGGCTGGAAATCAGGCGGGGGCTCAGTGGCAGCCGCCAACTGCGGCGGGTGCAAGCCCTGCGACGACAGGCTGAAACCCTGCTGCAACAGGCCAGCCACGGTGACAGCACCCCCCTGCTGCGGCAGCTGGAGGAGCGCTATCGCGACACCGCCCTGGAACGGGAGCTGCGCCGCGCCATCGCCCAACTCGACAGCAGCTACAACGACCGGGAGATCATCCACTATCTGAACCGACACGCCCTGGAGCGGGCCGATCGCGCCGCCCAACGCTGCGTGCAACGCTACAGCGTGGAGTCCGGCGTGTTGGTGGCGTTGAGCCCCTGGGCCAGCTTCGACATGCTGCTGGTCGCCTGGCGCAACCTGCGCATGATCCGCGAACTGGCCACCCTCTACGGCATTGCGCCGGGGCTGTTGACCCAGGGCAAGCTGTTGCGCCAGATTCTGTACAACCTGGCGTTCGCCGGGGCCAGCGAAGTGGCCATGGACGCCACCTCAGCCCTGCTGGGCAGCTCGTTGAGCGCGGGCCTGTCAGCCCGCGCCGGTCAAGGGATAGGCGCCGGGCTTTTCACCGCCCGCACCGGCCTGACGGCGATCGAGCTCTGCCGTCCCCTGCCCGAGCCGGGCCAGCGCAAAAACCTGCTGCAACTGATCGCCAATGGCATCGTGCGCAGGCTGACAGGCCGCGGGGGGGAGACAGAAGCCGAAGGGAACGTATAGAAACAAGGGGGTTAACCACAAAAAAACCACGCGCAGCGGCTCGCTGCCCGTGGTTTTTGCGTTTTGAGCTCAGCCCCCCTTGCGGGGGCTGGTGTTAGCTCAGATCGAACCGATCCGCGTTCATCACCTTGACCCAGGCGGTGACGAAGTCGTTGACGAACTTCTCCTGGTTGTCATCCTGAGCGTACACCTCGGCGTAGGCGCGCAAAATGGAGTGGGAACCGAACACCAGATCGACCCGGGTGGCGGTCCATTTCAACTTGCCACTGCGGCGCTCGCAGATCTCGTACAGGTTGTCACCGGCCGGATTCCAGCGGTAGTTCATGTCGGTCAGGTTGACGAAGAAATCGTTGCTCAGCACCCCTTCCCGATCGGTGAAGACGCCGTGCTTGCTGCCGCCGTAGTTGCAGCCCAGTACCCGCATGCCGCCCACCAGCACCGTCATCTCCGGCGCGGTCAGCCCCATCAGCTGGGTGCGATCGAGCAGCATCTCTTCCGGGGTGACCGCGTATGGCTGCTTCAGCCAGTTGCGGTAGCCATCGTGCAGCGGCTCCAGCACCTCGAAGGACTCCGGGTCGGTCATCTCCTGGGTGGCATCGCCGCGCCCCGGGGCAAACGGTACGCTCACGTCGACGCCGGCATCCCGGGCCGCCTTCTCGACGGCGGCACTGCCCCCCAGGACGATCAGATCTGCCATGCTGACCGGCTTGTCGAGACCGGCCTGAATCCCTTCCAGTACTGTCAGTACCTTTTGCAGCCGCTCCGGCTCGTTGCCCGGCCAATCCTTCTGCGGCGCCAGGCGGATGCGAGCCCCGTTGGCACCGCCGCGGTAATCGGAACCTCGGAAGGTGCGGGCGCTGTCCCAGGCGGTGGCCACCAGCTCGGTCACGCTGAGGCCGCTGGCGAGAATCTGCGCTTTCAGAGCGGCAATTTCGCCGTCATCGAGGGTGTACTCCACCGTCGGAACCGGATCCTGCCAGATCAGATCTTCCGCGGGCACGTCCGGCCCCAGATAGCGGCTCTTCGGCCCCAGGTCACGGTGGGTCAGCTTGAACCAGGCCCGGGCAAACACCGCGTCGAAGTAGGCGGGGTCGTTGCGAAAGCGCTCACAGATTTTGCGATACTCCGGGTCCACCTTCATCGCCATGTCGGCGTCGGTCATCACCGGCATGCAGCGGATGGAGGGGTCTTCCACATCCACCGGCATCGCCTCCTCCGCGATCTCCACCGGCTGCCACTGCCAGGCACCCGCCGGGCTCTTGGTCAGCTCCCACTCGTGGTCGAGCAGCATATCGAAGTAGCCGTAATCCCACTGGGTCGGATTGCTGGTCCAGGCCCCTTCGACTCCACTGGTGACCGCATCACGACCCACGCCACGTGTTTTGTGGTTGATCCAGCCAAGCCCCTGCTCTTCGATCGGGGCCGCTTCCGGCTCCGGGCCCAGGTTGGCGGCGTCGCCATTACCGTGTGCCTTGCCCACGGTATGACCACCGGCGGTGAGGGCCACGGTTTCCTCGTCGTTCATCGCCATCCGCTTGAAGGTGATGCGGACATCGTGGGCGGTCTTGAGCGGATCGGGCTTGCCATCCACCCCCTCCGGGTTGACGTAGATCAGCCCCATCATCACCGCGGCCAACGGGTTTTCCAGCTCGCGCTCCCCGGAATAACGGCTGCCCTCACTGCCGGAGGGGGCCAGCCACTCCCTCTCGGAGCCCCAGTAGATGTCCTTTTCCGGATGCCAGATATCCTGCCGGCCACCGGCGAAACCGAAGGTTTTGAAACCCATCGACTCATAGGCCATGTTGCCGGCCAGAATGATCAGATCGGCCCAGGAGAGCTTGTTGCCATATTTTTTCTTGATCGGCCACAGCAGGCGGCGGGCCTTGTCCAGGTTACCGTTGTCGGGCCAGGAGTTGATCGGGGCAAAGCGCTGGTTGCCGGTGCCGGCGCCACCACGGCCATCGGCGATGCGGTAGGTACCGGCCGAGTGCCACGCCATGCGGATCATCAGGCCGCCATAGTGGCCCCAATCCGCCGGCCACCACGCCTGGCTGTCGGTCATCAGCGCTTTCAGGTCGTTTTTGACCGCTTCCAGGTCGAGTGTTTTGAACGCTTCGGCGTAATCAAACTGTTCATCGAACGGGTTGGTTTTGCGATCGTGCTGATGAAGAATGTCGAGGTTGAGTGACTTGGGCCACCACTCCATGACGTTGTTGGCCACCTCCGTGTTGGCACCGTGCACCACCGGGCATTGACCGGCGGAATTATTCTGGCTCATATCAGTTTTCCCTTTCGGTTCGATGGTTGTGTGGTTTTGCCTTGATGCTCTCTGCGTTAAAACTTGACAGCCCGGAGTTATGGTGTGTGGTTGAGTACCCTCATGTTCGACATAGTAGACGCCCATGAGCGCCGCATCGACGCCAGGACCCAGGCCGTGATCCAGCTTAGCCGCTACCGGCCCATTCCCCCATCCGTGCCAATCGTTGCAGCCCCGCTGCCGCAGGAGTCCTGCAATCAGATAGTCTCCACGTCGAACCATACCTCCGGGTTTACCTCCGCGGCATAGTCGACGCCATCGATGCCGAAACCAAACAGCTTGAGGAACTCATCCTTGTAAAGCTGGTAGTCGGTCAGATCAAACAGGTTCTCGGAGGTGACCTGCGGCCAGAGATCACGGCACGCCTGCTGCACATCTTCCCGCAGCTCCCAGTCATCCAGGCGGAACCGGTCGCCCGCATCGATCTGAGCCGTAGTGCCGTACAGACCGGTCTTGAACAGGCGATAGACCTGCTCCATGCAGCCCTCGTGCAGCCCCTTCTCCCGCATCACCTTGAACACCATCGACAGATAGAGCGGCATCACTGGAATGGCGGAGCTGGCCTGGGTGACGACCGATTTCATCACGGCCACGTTGGCCTGCCCCTGATGGGCTGAAGCGAGCTTGCGGTTCAGCTCCGTAGCGGCCCGATCCAGATCCTGCTTGGCTCTGCCCAAGGTGCCATGCCAGTAGATCGGCCAGGTGATGTCGGTACCAATATAGCTGTAGGCAACACTCTTGCAGCCCGGGGCCAGGACACCGGCCTCCTCCAAGGCGTTGATCCACAGCTCCCAGTCTTCGCCGCCCATCACCTTGACGGTGTTGTCGATCTCCTCCTCGGTGGCAGGCTCGATCTCGGCCTCGGTGATCAGATCCCGGCTGGTGTCGATGGCGGTGGAACGATAGGGCTCGCCGATCGGCTTCAGCGCGGAGCGAACCACTTCGCCGCTATCGGGCAGTTTGCGCACCGGAGACGCCAGTGAGTAGACCACCAGATCGATCTGAGCCAGATCCTGTTTGATCAGCTCGATCACCCTCTGCTTGGCCTCGTGGGAGAAGGCATCGCCATTGAGGCTCTTGGCGTAGAGCCCGGCCTCCTTGGCCAGCTTGTCAAAAGCGGCGGCGTTGTACCAGCCTGCTGTGCCGGTTTTGCGCTCGCTGCCCGGCTTTTCAAAAAACACGCCGATGGTGGCCGCGCCACTGCCAAAGGCCGCCGCGATACGGGATGAGAGGCCATAGCCACTGGAGGAGCCGATGATCAGCGCCCGCCTGGGGCCGCCCTCGATCGGCCCCTGCGCTTGGGTGTATGCGATCTGCTCGCGCACATTGGCCTCACAGCCGACGGGATGAGCGGTGGTACAGATAAAGCCTCGGATTTTCGGTTTGATAATCATATGCGGATTCAGTGTCCATCTGTGCTCGGATACAAATTACGCCTAAGATACTCCATTCAACATTTCGGCAACAGCATCAAGAGAGCCTCCATGACACCCAAGATACTCCATATTCCGGGATTGATCGTGATGTTGGCCGCATTGACCGCCCTCACCCCGCTCTCTATTGACGCCTATCTCCCCGCCATGCCCGCGATAGCGAGTGACCTCGGCGTTAGCATTCACGCCATTGAGCTGACCGTCGGTCTCTACCTTGGAGGTTTCGCCCTAGGGCAGCTGTTCGGTGGCCCCTACTCGGACCACTTCGGTCGCCGCGCAGCCATCTTCACCGGCCTGGCTATCTTCCTGCTGGCCACCCTCTGGGCCATGCTGACCGAGCACGACCATGGGTTTTGGCTGGCCAGAGCCTTACAAGGTTTTGGCGGTGGCATCAGTGCAGTCAACTCAATGGCGATCATTCGGGATCGACACTCTGGTCGAGAAAGTGCACAGGCGATGAGCCGAATCACCAGCATCATTATGCTGGCTCCGTTACTGGCACCCATCATCGGGGCTTTGATCCTCAAATTCAGTCACTGGCGCGGTATCTTCGTCTTCCTGTTTGTTTATGGATCGATCCTAGCGGTAATTTTATTCCTGCGCCTGCCGGAAACAGGGGCACTCCGCCAAGGCCCACCTTCCAACCCGCTGCGAAACTATCTGAGCGTACTGCGACACCGCCATGCGCTGGGCTACCTGTGCGCGGTTGTTGCCGCCTACGCGGGCCTTTTCTCGTTTATTTCCGCCTCTCCCGGAATCTACCTCGGCTATTATGGCATCTCGGCCAGCGTCTACCCCATACTGTTTGGCGCCAACATCATCACCCTTTTGCTGTGCAACCGGATCAATATCCACCTGCTGCACCGCTACCCGCCACAGCGGCTGCTGCAAATGGCACAAGTGGTGCAGCTGCTGGCGGCAACAACCCTGTTGCTAGGCTATCTGCTGACACCTCTACCCGTGTGGGTACTGCTGATATTGGTGATGCTGTTTATCGGTATGCAGGGATTCGTGGTCTCCAACGCTACCGCGGGGGCCAGCGAATACTTCCCCCACACGGCGGCGACTGCCGCAGCCCTCATCGGTGCCTGCGGTTTTGCCGCAGGCTCGGTCGGCAGCGTCATGACCGGAGTGCTCGGGGACGGCACCCCTTTACCCATGGTCAGCATCATGTTTACCGGAGCAGCCAGCGGCTTGCTATTCAGCCGCTGGCTGCTGCCAAGAAAGCCGAACGGCGCCGGTGCAGCGGGCTGACTCAGCCAGTTGCCAGGCGGTTGCTCCGATCCAACTCCGCGGCGGTGCCATCGCTCAAGCGCAGCAGCAGTATCAGTACGGCGCCCAGGGTAACGAACCCTCCCGCCAGCCACAGTCCGGTGTCATAATGGCCACTTCGGGCCGCCAGCACGCCGGTCAGCGCCGGTGCGATAATCTGGGCGGCGCCGTAGGCCAAGGTCATCTTGCCCATCAGCTTGGCCGGTTTGGAGGGGTAGAGCCGGCCGGCCATGGTCAGTACCAGGCTGACACAGCCGATGAAGGTGCCGCCATAGAGGACGGCACTGAGCAAAACGGCGATCAGGCTCTCACTCAGCGCCGGGATAACGATGCCCAGCGTCTGAATCAGGTAGGCCAGCAGCAGCGCCCCCAGGTAGCCCATCCGTCGCGCGACCAGATCCCACACCATCACCGCGGGGGCCGCGGCCAGCCCCACCATCAGGAACACCAGCTGCCCCATCCCCGCCAGCGCCGGTTCCCGCTCCACGATGGTGACGATGAAGGTGGCGCTGATCACATAACCGTAACCGGCACAAAAATAGGCCGCCATCATCAGCCACATGAAGCGCCGCCCCGGTGGCTGATCCGACAGGATGGGGCCACCACCGCCGCTGGGGTGGGTGGGCTGCGGCCGGGGCATCCAGCGCCAGGCCGGCACAGCCAGCAGCACACCAAGCACGGCAAACCAGAGCCACTGCTGATCCCAGCGCAGGGACAACCTGAGCATGATCTCCACCACAATCGCGGCAAACATGATCCCCAACCCCACACCGGCGAAGTGAATGCCCAGCTCGCTGCGGTGGTGGTTACGAATCAGCCAGTTGAGAATCAGCCCGGAGGCGATCAGCATGGAGCCGGCACTGCTGAGGCCGGCCAGAAAGCGCAACAAGGACCAGAGCAGCATGTTCTCTGTCACGGCCATCGCGGCGGTGGTCACCACCGCCATGAGCAGGCCGAGGCGATAGAGCGTGTCCTTGAGGCGCAGATCGCTGACGGAGGCAGCAACCAGGGCACCGCACATATAGCCGGCGTAGTTGATGGCGGCCATCCAGCCACCCTCGGCGTCGCCGATCCAGGTTTGCGCCTGCATCACGGGCAACAGGGGGGTGTAGGAGAAGCGGGCGATCCCGACACAGAGGATCTGGCTGAAAATCCCGGCGAACAGAACCTTCAGCCGTTGGGCCTGATGCGACATTGTGGGTGGTTCCTTATCGTTATAGCCACATTACAGGATTGTGCCCCGAAGCGGCGGGCCGATCCAGCCGAAGCGGCCCGCCCAGGGTGTGTCACGCCCAGGCGCTGCTGAACAGCTCTTCCGGCAGGGCCATGATGGTTTGGCTGCCATCGGCCACCATGTCGGCATGTCCCTTCCAGCGCGGCAAAATCTGCGCCATATAGAAGCGGACACTCTCCAGTTTGGCGCGCAGGAAGGGGTCGTCCTCGCCCGCGGCCTGTAACCGAACCGCGGCGTTCCCCTGGCGCAGCAACTGCCAGCCGCCACACACGTAGCCGGCCAGCATCATGAAGTTGTAGGCGACCGCGCCCGGCCACCGCGGGTCACGCTCGGTACTCTTGAGTAACTGGTCACAGGCAAGAGCGAGCCCTTTCACCGCCGCCTCGAGCTGTTTCGCCTGCGGGGTCAGGGCGGGGTCACACGCTGCCAAGGTAGCGCGCATCTCCTGTAGCAGTGCCGTCAGCGCCTTACCCTTGTCCAGCAGCGTTTTGCGACCCACCAGATCCAGCGCCTGAATACCGTTGGTGCCCTCATAGATCGGCAGAATGCGGGCATCGCGGAAATGCTGCGCCGCTCCGGTCTCTTCCACATAACCCATGCCGCCGTGGATCTGGATCCCCAGCGAGGTCACCTCCTGCGCCACTTCGGTACACCACCCCTTGACGATGGGCGTCAGCAGGGCGGCGCGAGCGGCTTCGGCCTCTTTCTGCTCCTCGCTCTCCGCTTTGAGGGCGAAATCGAGGCTGCCACAGGCATCGTAGGCGATGGCGCGGCCGGCCTCGGTCAGGGTTTTCATGCTCAGGAGCATCCGCCGCACGTCCGCGTGGCGAATGATGGGACCTGCTTCATGGGCACCGACGGCGACCCCCTGAATGCGATCAAACGCATACTGAAGCGCCTGCTGATAGGCCCGCTCGGAGATGGCAACCCCCTCCAACCCCACACTCAGACGGGCATTGTTCATCATGGTAAACATGCAGGCCAGGCCGCGGTTGGGCTCACCGACCAGATAACCAACGGCGTTATCGAACCCCATGACACAGGTTGAACAGGCGTGGATCCCCAGCTTGTGCTCGACCGAAAGCGGATCGACCCCGTTGCGCTCCCCGAGGGAACCCTCTTCGTTGACCAGGTACTTGGGAACCAGAAAAAGGGAGATACCACGCATCCCGGCGGGGGCGTCCGGCAGCCGCGCCAGCACCAGATGGATGATGTTTTCGGCCATCTCGTGATCCCCCCAGGTGATGAAGATCTTCTCACCGCTGATGAGGAAGTGATCCCCTTCCGGCTCTGCCTTGGTGCGAATGGTGGATAGATCGGAGCCGGCGTTGGCCTCGGTCAGGTTCATGGTTCCGGCCCACTCGCCGCTGACCAGCGGCGGCAGGAATTTCCGCTTGAGCGGATCACTGCCGTTGCGTTCCAGACACTCCACCGCCCCCTGACTCAACATCGGACACAGCCCCCACGCCATGTTGGCGGCATGCCACATCTCCATCACCGCCACCGAGAGCAGAAAGGGCAGCCCCTGGCCGCCATACTCCGGGTCGAACTGCAGTGAGCCCCAGCCGCCCTCCACATAGTGGCGATAAACCTCATTGAAAGATTGCGGATAAACCACCTTGCCATCCTTCAACTGCACCCCCTGCTGATCCCCCTCCTGGTTGGTCGGCGCCACCACCTCCCGAGCCACACGCGAGGCTTCATCCAAGATCGCGTCGACCATGTCGGCGGTGGCATCTTCAAAACCGGGCTTTTGCGCCAGCTCGGGCAGGCGCGCAACATGCTCGAGGGTCAGCTTGATATCTTTCAATGGTGCGTTGTAATCAGCCATGGAGTACCTTCTCGTCAGTAGGTTGAAAAGACCACGCCGGTTGCGCCTTGGGGCAGCGGTGGCAGCGGCCTACATAGGGGACTTCGTCAGATTCTAGCATCTGGCACAGGTTTGATAAGCAGGAAAACCGTCACCCGACCCTTTTATACTGTCGACACAGCTTTACAATAGTTTTACTCCAACAGCCAACGAGAGACTGACACGATGCAGGAACTGCACGGATACTATCTGGAAGACCTCGAGGTGGGCATGAGCGCCTCCTATGCCAAAACCATCACCGATGCGGATGTGATGCTGTTTGCCGGTATCTCCGGTGACAACAACCCGATCCATATCAACGATGAATACGCTCAGGGCACGCCGTTCAAGCAGCGGATCGTACACGGCATGTTCAGTGCCGCGCTCATCTCCACCGTGGCGGGCACGCGGCTGCCGGGGCCGGGGGCGATCTATATCGATCAACAGCTGAAGTTCAAGGCTCCGGTCCATATCGGTGACACTGCCCGCGCCAGCCTGACGGTAACCGATATCGATACCCAACGGCGGCGCGTCAAGTGCAGAACCGATGTGCACGTGGGGGAGACGCTGGTCGCCACCGGCGAAGGGACCTTCATGGTGGATCGCCGCGGCGGCTGAGAGCGGGCGGGGGGTTGCCCGCCCCGGGCGGACACCCCATCAGTCGAAAACTGCCAGATGAAGAAGCCGCCAGCGGGCGGCTTCGCTGCATCAACCGATCAGCGGCTGACTTACCGTGGCTGGTTCGCCTGCGAGCGCAGAACGAATTTCTGGATCTTGCCGGTCGAGGTTTTGGGCAGCTCGCAGAACACCACCCGCTTGGGCGCCTTGAAGTGCGCCATGTTGTCGCGACAGAACTGGATGATCTCCTCCTCCGATACCTCGCTGGCCGTGGGCTTGAGGGTTACGAAAGCGCAGGGAATTTCCCCCCATTTTTCATCCTGCTGGGCTACGACGGCCGCTTCCATCACGGCGGGGTGGCGGTAGAGCACATCTTCCACCTCGATGCTGGAGATGTTCTCCCCGCCCGAGATGATGATGTCCTTGGAGCGGTCCTTGATCTCAACGTAGCCATCGGGATGCCAAACGGCAAGGTCACCGGAGTGGAACCAGCCCCCCTCGAACGCCTTGTCGGTGGTGGTCGGGTTTTTCAGGTAGCCTTTCATCACCAGGTTGCCGCGCATGAAGATCTCACCAACGGTTTCGCCATCCCGCGGCACCGGCTCCAGCGTCACGGGGTTGGCAACCATCAGCCCCTCCAGCATGGGCGCTTTCACCCCTTGGCGGGACTTCAACCGGGCCCGTTCGGTGGCGGTTTCCTCATCCCACTCATCACGCCAGGCGCACACCACGCAGGGGCCGTAGGTTTCGGTCAAACCGTACACATGGGTGACACTGAACCCCATGCTTTCCATTCCCTCGATGACCGAAGCCGGCGGCGCCGCACCCGCTGTCATCACCTTCACCTGATGCTCGATACCGGATTTCAGCTCGTTCGGCGCATTGTTCAGCATGTTCAGCACGATGGGCGCGCCGCAGAAATGATCCACCTTTTCCGTCTTGATGAGGTGATAGATGGCATCGGCCCGCACATGGCGCAGGCAGACACTGACGCCGGCGGTGGCAGCGACCGACCAGGGGAAGCACCAGCCGTTGCAGTGGAACATCGGCAGGGTCCAGAGGTAAACCGGCTGATCCCCCATGTTCCATGACACCACGTTGCTGATCGCATTGAGGTAGGCGCCCCGGTGGTGATAGACCACCCCCTTGGGATCGCCGGTGGTGCCGGAGGTGTAGTTCAGGGTGATCGCATCCCACTCATCCTCAGGCGGCTGCCACTCATACTCGGGATCGCCGGTATCGAGAAACGCCTCATAGTCACACTCGCCGATCAGCTCGCCACCCTCGAAGGAGGGGTCATCGATATCGATCACAATCGGATTGATGCGCGCCATCTTGACCGCCTTGGCGATCACATCGGACACCTCGCGGTCGACGATCACCACCTTGGCTTCACCGTGCTGCAAAATGAAGGCGATCGCTTCGGCGTCGAGGCGCACATTCAAGGCGTTCAGCACCGCGCCACACATCGGTACCCCGAAGTGGGCCTCGAACAGCTCCGGCAGGTTGGGCGCCATGACCGCCACCGTATCCCCCTTGCCGATCCCCCGCAGGCTCAGGGCGCTGGCAAGGCGGCAACAGCGGCTGTAGGTCTCGGCCCAGTTGCGACGCACCTGATGGTGCACCACCGCGGTCCGGTGCGGATACACCTCGGCGGTGCGGGCGATAAAGCTCAGCGGGGTGAGCTGGGCGTAATTAGCCGGGTTTTGATCTAGCCCCAACGTATAGGGGTTGTGGTTATGTAGTGCCATCACAGGTTCCTCTCCACCGGTGTCTTGCAAAGCCAGCTTGGCTTGAATTGAATCGATCCAATCACTGCAACTTACGTAGTTCTCTTTTATTACACAACCGGGCCCGGAATCCTAGGACTACAACCACCCAGTGGCAGGAAAAAGCAGGGTAAACGGTGGCAACCATGAAAGCGCTGCGCAGGCAAAACCGTGGACACGACAGGTGCGCTGCGGCGGGGTGGGCAAGCAGGTGGGTTAAATCACCCCCCGCGTCTGTAAGAACGCCCGCGTGCGCTCGATCACCGTCTGCGGATGCTGCAGATGGGGCAGATGCCCACAATCGGGAATGAATACCGCTTCCGCCTGCGGGCCGATGGCCGCGCAGCTGTCGGTGACCTGCTCGGGCACCCCATACTCATCCCGATCCCCCTGCATGATCAGGGCCGGACAGCGGATATTGGCCAGCAACGGGCGCAGATCCAGCGAGTTATGGTAGGAGGGGCGCAGCCAGGTTTCATACCAGCCGCGAAAAACCAGGTCGGTTCGCTCCCCATGGTAGCGCGCCAGACGCTGTGGCAGATCGGTGGTCCGATAGCGCTCCACCGCCTCCTCGACTCCAGCCAGCGTCAAATGGTCCGCGTAGATATGCGCTGCCAGCGTGATTATCGCTTTCACCTTTTCCGGGCAACTGGCCGCGCCAATCATGGCGATGGTGCCGCCATCGCTGTGTCCGAACAGGATCACCTCATCGAGCCCGAGCCGGTCCAGCAGTCGCGGCAGCCACACCTGCCCCTCCTCCAGCAGGTAGTCGTCCGGTCGGGGCAGGGTGATGGGGGTCGAGCGGCCGTAGCCGCGACGCTCGAACAGCAAAAGATCCAGTCCAATCGCCTCGGCCAGCTGCTGTGGAAAACGCTTCCACATCTCGATACAGCCCAGCGCCTCATGCAGCAACACGAGCACCGGTCGCCCCTGGCCCGATGGCTGCCGCCCCCAGCGCAGCTGTAGCCGAACCCCTTCACCCAGCTCAACCTGTTCATCGTGCCATTGAATCAAACTCATGCCTCCTCCGGTATCGA
This sequence comes from Pseudomonadota bacterium, assembly GCA_034189745.1. Lineage (GTDB taxonomy): Bacteria > Pseudomonadota > Gammaproteobacteria > Pseudomonadales > Balneatricaceae > Marinobacterium. The sequence goes on along the minus strand of JAXHUI010000005.1, from coordinate 23,435 downwards.
ATAGGTGATGGTCGCATGGGCCACCGGCTCGGTGGACCCCGCCGAGCTGATGTAAACCTCACCCACCCCCAGCCGTTTGCCGACCTTGAGCATCTCGGCCCGCGCCAGCAGATCCGCGTCGGCACTGGGCTTGCGCAAAAAATTGATATTGAGATTGATGGTCACCGCCAGTGCCACCGGGCCAATACGGCTGAGCAGCGCCGCGTACACCGCCACATCCGCCAGCCCCATCATGGTGGGGCCGGAGACCGTGCCGCCGGGGCGCAGATGGTCATCACCCAGCAACAGTCTCATCTCGGCCCAACCATCCCCCAGGGCATCCAGCTGACCATACTGCGCCCCCTGCGGGAAATGTTCTCGCAGAAACAGCTGCAGCTCGGTAAAACTCATCACCTGCATGGCTACTCCAGGAAAGAGATCGGCCCCCCAAGGGGGCCGCGTGAGTACCACCGCCGGGGGCGAACGTTGTTCCCAACACCCGCCTCTTGCCGACGGCATAAACGACCTGGCGCCAGCATAAACCCGCCCCACCACGGTGCGCAACCGTCCCATTGTGCAACCGTCCCATTGTGCAAGCGCACAAACCATGCCAACCAGCGCCTGAATTCGCTTTTATTTTCTTCCCTGCCTAGAATTGGTTGGCGCAACGTGCCTTCCCAACCGACCAACCGGCAGTAGACCAACATGAAAAAGAACAATAAGACCCAACCACATGAGAACAACCTGATCCTCGTCACCGACCCCAAGGGGGAGATTCGTGAAGTCAGTCAGGGAGTTATCGAATACGGCGGGTATGAGCGTGAGGCGTTGCTGGGGCAGACACTGCAATCTTTGCGCCACCGAGAGATGCCTGAAGGGCCGATCAAGGATCTGTGGGGAACCGTCGGCAAGGGCAAGCCCTGGATGGGGATTTTGCAGCTGGCCCGCCGGGATGGCTCCCCTTTATGGGTAAACGCCTATATCATCCCGATCATCGAGCGGGGGCAGATCGTCGAATGCCAGTGTATCTTTCGCATCCCACCCAAAATCGCCACCGAGCGGGCCGCCAACATCTACCGGCTGCGCCGGCAGGGGAAAATGCCCCGCTCGCTGCGCTGGCCCACACCGGACCTGCGCGGAAGGCTGTGGCTCGTCCAAAGCGCGAGCCTGCTCCCGCCGCTGCTGGTCGGCCTTGGGTCATCGTTTTCCACTCCACTCTACTGGGGGGCCCTGTTGCTGACCCTCGCCTCCCTTTTGGCCGGCACCGCCTGGCTCTGCCGGCCACTGCGCGCCCTGGTTCGACAGAGCCGCACACTGGTCGACCACCCCATCAAGCAGATGATCTACACCGGCACCCATGATGATATTGGCCAGCTGAACCTAACGCTGCAGATGCTGCAAGCGCAGCTCGATTCGGTATTGATCCGGATGCAGCACGCTTCCGCTGAGGTGATCGAGGGGGCACACCAGAGCATCGACGTGATGGAGCGCACCTGCGGCGAGATCGAGGAGCAACAAGCCTCCCTGAGCCAGCTGGCATCAGCCATGACCCAGATCAATGCCACCACGCAGGAGATGGCCACAAGCACGGCCAACACCGCTGACCAGGCCCAGGCGGCACGCTCCAGTGCCCACGAGGGGCAACAGGTGATGGATCTGGCGGTCTCCTGTATCCGCAGCCTGGCTGACTCGATCATGGAGACCACCGCTTCTGTTTGCGCCCTACAGCAACAGAGTGAAAAGATCGGCTCCATCATCGGCGTGATCCGCGACATCACCGAACAGACCAACCTGCTGGCGCTCAACGCCTCCATCGAAGCGGCCCGGGCAGGCGAGCATGGTCGCGGTTTTGCCGTCGTGGCCGATGAGGTTCGCCAGCTGGCGCAGCGCACTCAGCAGGCCACCGGCGAGATTCAACAGATGATCGCTACCTTGCAACAGCAGACCGGCGCCATCGTATCGGCCATGGAGACAAAACGGGCACAGTCAGAGCAGAGCGTTGAACAGATCGAAGGCACCGGCGCCGAGCTGGCGAAGATTCTCGCCGCCATCGAACTGATCAGCGACATGGCCATACGGATCGCCAGCGCCAGTGAAGAACAGAGCCGCGTCGTGCGGGAGGTCAGTGAGCAGATCGACCAGATCAGCGCGGGCGCCCAGCGCACCGTGGCCGACGCGGCGCACACACTGAAACTGAACAGCGGCGCGGTCAAACTGGCCGAACGTCAGCGCTATCTGGTGGACTGCATCATGCGCTCGTGAAGTTTGCGCTCGATGTTGGAACGGCCAAATCCAAACCGGCAATCGCCATCGAAACAGCCCCCAGCCGCCCCGCCGAGGGCTCGATTTTCGCCCTGGCCACGGGCGCCTTCACACCCGCACGGCAAGGAACCAAGAGTGTCACGCCACGCCCCGCTTGCCGCTGATCCAGTCGGAGATGTGCGCGATCATGGCGTAGAAGCTCGGTACAAAGCAGCTGGAGATGATCGCCACGGAGGTCATACCCAGCGAGACCGCCGTGCCGATATGGTGGCTGCTCACATCACTGGCGCCGGTGGCCAGCGCCAGCGGGACGGTGCCGAGAATGAAGGAGAAGGAGGTCATCACGATGGGGCGAAAGCGCAACTGCGCCGCCGTAACGGCCGCTTCACGGATCGACATGCCCGCCTCCCGGCGCTGCAATTCAGCGAATTCGACGATCAGAATGGCGTTCTTGGCGGCCAACCCCACCACCACCAACAGGCCGATCTCCACATAGACCGACACATCCAGCCCCCGCAGCACGATCCCGCCGATGGCGCCAAAGAAAGCGAACGGGGTGGCGGTCATCACCGCCAACGGCAGCGACCAGCTCTCGTATTGGGCGGCAAGGATCAGGAACATCATGATGACGCCGAAAATCAGCGCCGTGGAGGCCGTGTTGCCCAGGGTCGTTTCCTGGTAGGCCGTACCGGTCCACCCCATCCCCCAGTTGTTGCCCAGCTCCTGGCGAACGATCTCGTTCATGGCCGCGATCGCGTCCCCGGAGCTGTATCCCGGTGCTGGTGATCCCTGGAACTGCGCCCCCAGATAGACGCCAAAGCGGGACACGACGGAGGGGCCGACCCGCCGCTCGAGGGTCACCAGCTCGGACAACGGAATGCGCTCGCCGCTGCCGCTGCGCACGAAGATATTGTTGATATCCTCCGGCTCGTCACGGTAGCTGTCCTCGTTCTGCAGGTAGACCTGGAAGTTGCGGTTCTGATAGCTGAAATAGTTTACGAAACCGTTGCCCAGAGTGTTCGACAACGTGGCGTTCAGATCGGTCAGCGGCACGCCGTAGCTCAGCGCCTTCTGCTGATCGATGTTGGCGCGGAATGCGGGCACATTGACGTTGAAGGTGGTAAAGACCCGCTGCAACGCCGGGTGCCTGGCAGCCGACTGCATCACCTTCATCGCGGCCTGGTAGAGCTCTTGCGAATTGGCGCCGGCGAAGGACTGCAGATAGCCGGTAAAGCCACCGGTGGTCGACAGCCCTATGATCGGCGGCATGTTGAAGGCCATGGCGCTACCACCCTCGGTCTGGCTACCCAGCCGCATGATCTGGCCAACCAACTGATCCACCGTCAACTCACGCGCCTCCCACGGGACCAGGCTGACAAACATGGCGCCGCGGGCGGTGTTCACCGCGCTGGCAAGCATGTCATACCCCGCCACCGATACCACATGGCTGACCCCGGGAATCGCCTCGATCTGTTCACTCAGCTTGGCCATGTAGCGGCTGGTACGCTCCAGCGAGGCCGAATCGGGTAGCTGTATGCTGGCCAACGCGATCCCCTGGTCGGTCTCCGGCACCAGGGAGGTGGGGGCGGTGCTGAACATCCACCACGCCCCGACGCCGAAGGCGGCGGTGAAGGCCAGCGCCAGCAGCCAGCGCTCCACCAGCTGTCGTACTATCCAGACAAAGAGGGTTGTGGTGGCGGCGAAGCCGCGGTCAAAGAGACGCAATGGACCGCGCAGAACGCGCAGCAGGGCCGACTCATCGAGGCGCGACTTGCGCTTGATGAACAGAGCCGCCAGGGCCGGGGTGAAGGTCAGCGCCATCAGGGCGGAGAAGGTCACCGAGATCGCAATGGTCAGCGCAAACTGCTGGTAGATCTGGCCGGTAAAGCCACCCAGGAAGGCTACCGGAACAAACACCGCCGCCATGACCAGCGAGGTCGCGATGACCGGGCCACCCACCTCTCTCATCGCCTGGATGGTGGCATCACGCACCGTGATACTCGCATCCTCACTCAGCACCCGCTCCACGTTTTCCACTACCAAAATAGCGTCATCCACGACGATGCCGATCGCCAGTATCAGCGCAAACAGGGTGAGCAGGTTGATCGAGAAACCAAACAGATAAAACCCGGCAAAGGTCGCAATTACCGAGACCGGCACCACCGACATGGCGATCACGGTAAAGCGCCAGTTCTGCAGGAAGATGAACAGAATCGCCCCCACGATCAGGAACGCTTCGATGAAGGTTTGCATCACGGCGTCGACGGAGGCACCGATGAACAGCGTGGTGTCGTAGGGCACCACATACTCCAGCCCCGGCGGAAAGCGTTGGCTCAGCTCATCCATTTTGGCCGTGACCGCCCGCGCCGTTTCCAACGCGTTGGCGCCCGGCTGCTGATTGATGATGATCGGCGTCATCTCGGCGCCGTTGAGCGTGGCATCGATCCCGTAAAAGGAGGCGCCCAGCTCGATGCGGGCCACATCTTGCAACAGCAGGGCGGAGCCGTCCGGGTTGGTACGCAGAAAGATATTGCGGAACTGATCCGCGCTGGAGAGGCGCCCCCCCGCCGTCACGGTATAGGTGTAGGCGCGCGGGTTGGAGTTGGGGGTCGCCGCGAGGCTACCGGCCGGTACCTCGGTGTTCTGGGCGCGGATCGCCGCGGCCACTTCGGTGGGGGTCAGGTCATACTGGGACAGTTTTTCCGGGTCCATCCAGATCCGCATGGAGAACTGCCCGCCCCCCAGCACGTCGGCCTCGCCCACCCCGGGCAGCTGGCGCAGCTCATCCAGGATATTCAGGGTGGCGTAGTTCTGCATGTAGATGTTGTCGTAGTCCCCCTCGGGTGACACCAGGGCGATCAGCATCAGGATGGAGCTCGAGCGCAACTTGACCGTGACCCCCTGCGCCTGCACCGCTTCAGGCAGCTGTGACAGGGCACCCTGCACCCGGTTGTTGACGTTGATGGTGTTGATATCGCCATCCGTGCCGATGGCAAAGGAGACATTCAGGCTCATGATGCCGTTGTCGGCGCTGGTCGAGGTCAGGTAGATCATGTTCTCCACCCCGTTGATCGCCTCGGCCAGCGGAGCCGCCACGGTCTGTGCCACCGTCTCGGCGTCGGCGCCGGGGAAGCGGGCCGTCACCGAAACCGTGGGCGGCACCACGCTGGGATACTGCTCGATCGGCAGCACCCGCATGCTGATCAGACCCATCAGGGTCAGGATGATCGCCAGGACCGAGGCAAAGACCGGACGCGAGATAAAAAAACTGGAGAAGTTCATTCGCCGCCCGCCCCCTCTGCCTGTTCAGCGGCTGCGGCCGCCGGCCGGATCGGGGTGCCCGGCTGAATATCGGCGGGATCGCCGGCGACAACCTTCATCCCCTCCTCGAGCCCATCGAGAATGATCTGCCACTCACCGGCAATATCACCCAGCTGAACCACCTGCGCCCGGGCCTTGCCCTCCTCGTCGACCACAAACACCTGGGGCCCCATCAACCCCTGAGTCACGGCGATCTCGGGCACCGCAATCACGTCGAACCGCTTCATCCCTTCGATGTTGACGCGCACAAACTGCCCCGGTAGCACCTGGGCCTGCGGGTTTTCAAACCGGGCCGATGCCTGCACCGTGCTGGTGCGCTCATCTATGCGCGAGCCCAGAAACTCCATCCGCCCCGGCAGGGTCAGCGGGTTGGTGGCATAGCTATCGGCCACCTGCAGGGTCGCCGGAATCTGGCGAATATCGATCCCAGCGGCGACCAGCTGCTTGCGCAGCTCGAAGGCGTCCCGCTGGGGCAGCTGGAAGCGCACCTCGAGCGGGTCGAGCGGGGTGATGGTGACCAGCTCGGTGCCAAAGTTGACCAGATTGCCCACATTGACCTGGCTGAGCCCGATCATCCCCCCCACCGGGGCCTTCACCCGGGTGTAATCCAGATCGATGCGGGCGCTGGCCAAGGCCGCCTCGGCCTGGGCCACCCGTGCTTGGGCGATGCTCAGCTCGGCCTGCGCCTGGTCGACCACCTGCTGGCTGACCGAGTTGCGACTGAGCAGCTGCCGATAGCGCTGGGCGTCGCGGCGGGCGCGCTCCATCTCCGCCACGGCACTTTTCAGGTCGGCGGCGCGTTCGTTGACGCGGGCCTGGTACAGTTCCGACTCGATGGTGTAGAGCAGATCCCCCTGCTCCACTCGGTCACCCTGCTCGAACTGGCGGCTCTCCAGCACCCCGGTCACCCGCGCCACCACGGTCACCTCGTCGTCACTGCGCAACAGGGATGAGTAGGATTTTTGCAGCGGAATATCCCGCCGCTCGATGGTCAACACCTCCGTCGTCACCGGCGCCAGTGTGGCTGCGCCGGAACCGCTCTGGGGCGACTGATCGCTACCGCAGGCCACCAGCAGTGAGGCCGCCAGCGCCAGCAGCACGGCGCGACCGGTATGAAAAGCTGTTTTCATGATCGTTGTCCCGTTTCCAGAAGCAGAGTGATATTGATTGAGCACGTTACATTCATTCACGTATGGATATACATCCGACCAGCTTGACTGAACAGGCGCATCATAACCCATGGTTGAGCCGGTGGTGATCGGACTCCCCGCGTTCACCACCCTCTGGGAGGCAGCCTATCATCAAGAGCGTTACCAAAAGAACCCGCTGCCGTATCGCCGCTACAGCCACAACTCGGGGCGCTGCTGGTTCATTGGAAAGCTGTTGGGGAACCGTCCCGTCTCTTGATTTCGGTCAGTATGGCGCGATTGGGACCAACTTCGCCAGCGCGAAGGAGATGGGCCCAGCCGGGAGGGGCGATCAGCGCCTGCGTTCATAAACACTCAAACTCACGGCGGTTGCCAAGTTGAGCGATTCGATCTGCCCCGCCCCGGCAATGGTGAACCGGCGCACCGCAAGACTATCGAGCTGCTCACGGGGGAGTCCGCGCGCCTCGTTGCCAAACAGATAACAATCACAGCGACTGAACGCGGCTGCGGTGAGCGGCTCCCCCTGCAGGTCGAGACAACCGATCCGGCCAAACCGAGCCGCCAGGCTTTGCAGGGGCACCTCGAGCTCCAACGGCACATGGAAGATCGCCCCCATGCTGGCGCGGATCACCTTGGGGTTGAACGGATCGACACTGTTGGGGCTGAGCAGGCAACGAAAGCCACCAAACCAGGCCAGGGTGCGCAAAATGGTGCCCAGATTGCCCGGGTCCTGCACCTCATGCAGGTAGATGGCGATCTCCTCCCCTCCGGGTTGCGAGCGGATCGCCGCGATCGGCACCAGCGCCACGATCCCCTGCGGCGATCGGGTGGCGCTGAGCGCGCGCATCTGTCGGCTGCTGATCTCCTGTTTTGCCAGCGGCGTGGGCCAGTCCCGATACTCGGCGGTGAGATAGAGCTGCGCCGAGCCCAGCTCGGGGCGGGTTTGTAGCGCCTGCTGCAACTCCAGCACCAGGTGCTCCCCTTCGACCAGGCAGGCACCCAGCTGGTGGCGGTACTTTTTCTGCTGCAGCTTTTTGATCTCGTCCAGCTTCATGCCGTTTTGGTTTTCCGCGCTTTGAGCAGATCCAGCGCCACCGCCTCGGCCACCCTGATGCCATCGATCCCCGCCGAGAGGATGCCGCCGGCATAGCCGGCCCCCTCGCCGGCGGGATAGAGCCCGGATACGTTCAGACTCTGCAGCGTGGCACGGTCGCGGGTGATGCGAATCGGTGCCGAAGTGCGTGACTCGATCCCGGTCAGCACCGCATCGGCCCGATCGAAGCCGGGGAGCTTGCGAGCAAAGGCGGGCAGCGCCTCCCGGATCGCCTCGACGGCGTAGCCCGGCAGCGCCTCGGAGAGATCGCACAGGGTCACCCCCGGCTGGTAGGAGGGTTCCACCTCACCCAGTGTCACCGATGGCCGCCCCTGCAGGAAATCCCCCACCAGTTGGGCCGGGGCGCGGTAGTCACAGCCGCCGAGCCGATAGGCGATCGACTCCAGTCGTTCCTGCAGCTCGATTCCGGCCAGCGGACCGCCGGGGAAATCCCGCTCCGGGTCGATCCCCACCACGATGCCCGCGTTGGCGTTACGCTGTTTGCGTGAGTACTGGCTCATGCCGTTGGTCACCACCCGCCCCGCCTCCGAGGTGGCCGCGACCACCTGGCCACCGGGGCACATGCAGAAGCTGTATACGGCACGAGCGTTTTTGGCGTGGTGGATCAGTTTGTAATCCGCCGCCCCCAACGCCGCGTGGCCGGCATACCGGCCCAGGCGCGCCCGGTCGATCATCGCCTGCGGGTGCTCGATCCGCAGGCCGATGGCAAAGGGCTTGGGCTCGAGATGGACCCGGCGCTCATGCAGCATACGAAAGGTATCGCGGGCACTGTGCCCCAGCGCCAGCACGACGTGGCGACTGAGCAGTTGGCTGCCATCGGCCAGAACCACCCCCTGGATGGCGCCGTTTTCCAACAGCAGGTCGGTGACTTTGGTTTCAAACCGAATTTCACCCCCCATGGCGATGATATCTTCCCGCATCCCCGAAACCACTTTGGTCAATCGGAAGGTGCCGATGTGCGGCTTGTTCAGGTAGAGGATCTCCTCGGGCGCGCCGTGGTCGACAAACTCCTGCATCACCTTGCGGCCACGGAACCCGGGATCTTTGACCTGGGAATAAAGTTTGCCATCGGAAAACAGCCCGGCCCCCCCTTCGCCAAACTGCACGTTGGACTCGACGGAAAGTCTGTTTTGCCGCCAGAGCGCCCAGGTATCCTGGGTGCGCTGGCGTACCTCGCGCCCCCGCTCCAGCACAATGGGCTTGAACCCCATCTGCGCCAACAGCATGGCCGCAAACAGGCCACAGGGGCCAAAGCCGATCACCAGCGGCCGCTCATCCAGACCGGCGGGCGCCCTGGCGACCGGTCGATACACCGTATCCGGCGCGGGCGTCACCCGCGGGTCGGTGGCAAAGCGGCGCAGCACGGCGGCCTCGTCTTTCACCTCCAGGTGGAGGATATAGACAAACCGGATCTCGCTGTTTTTCTTGCGCGCGTCATAACTGCGTTTGAACGGTGTGTAACCGAGCAGCTGGTCGGCGGGCAGTTGCAACCGGCTGAGGATGGCCTGGCGCAGGGCGGCCTCGGTATGATCGAGGGGCAGGGAAAGTTCGCAAAGGCGGATCATGACAGGGGCTCCGGCCGGTCCAACCCGGCAAAGGGGCGATGGAGCGCCAAGTATACCGGCTCGGTCGAGCAAAGTCAGTCCGGTATGGGTGCGGCGATGGTGGCGAGCGGCCCGGGAAGGTACAATCCCCCCCCTGATCAGCAGAAGATTGGCAAACCACCATGGCCCGTACCAAAAGCAGCGCCCGCTGGCTCGATGAGCACGTCAACGACCCCTTCGTCAAACAGGCCCGCAAAGAGGGCTACCGCTCCCGTGCCAGCTACAAGCTGCTGGCGATCGATGCCAAGGACCAGCTGATCCGCCCCGGCATGTTGGTGATCGACCTGGGCTGTGCCCCCGGCGGCTGGTCGCAGGTCGCCTCCGAACGGGTCGGCCCAGGCGGCAAGGTGATCGGCTGCGACATCCTGCCGATGGACAGCCTGCCCGGGGTGGAGTTCATCCAGGGTGACTTTACCGAAGAGAGCGTGTTCAACCAGATCATGCGGGTCATCGCCGGCGCTCCGGTGGACCTGGTCATTTCCGACATGGCGCCCAACCTGAGCGGCATCGCCGCGGCGGATCAAGCCGCCTCCATCTACCTGATCGAGCTGGCGCTGGATCTGGCCCGGCAGGTACTCAAGCCCCGGGGCAGTTTCATCGCCAAGGCGTTTCAGGGGGAGGGGTATGAACCCTTCGTGAAGGCGCTGCGCAACGAGTTCGACCAGGTGGTCATTCGCAAACCGCAAGCCTCACGTTCCCGCTCGCGGGAGGTCTATCTGGTGGGCAAGGGGTTGCGGAGCTGACGGCAGATGGCTTGAACAGGGGTGTGGCGCGCATCCGCTTACCCGCCACGGCTCAGTAAAACCGGATCAACACCACCCCCACCATCAGGAACACTACCCCGACCATCCGCCCCAGGGTGATATCGATCTGGGGGAAGGTCGCCCACCCCAGGTGATCGAGCATCACCGAGGTGATCAGCTGACCGGCCACGAACAGCGCAATCATGACCGCCGCGCCGATGCGTGGCGCCAGGAAGGTACCGGTGGCCACGAACAGGGCCCCCATGACCCCGCCGCTCCAGGCCCACCAGGGCGCCTGTTTCAGTTGTGACCACAGCGGCCAGTCGAAGCGCATCCCCACCAGCACGGCCAGGAGCACCAGGGTGCCAACGAAAAACGAGATGAAAGAGGCCCAGATCGCGCCCTGACTGTGCAGCGCCAGGGTGCTGTTCACCCCCGCCTGCAGCGGCATCACCATGCCGGCCACAAACGCCAGCGCCAGCCAGAAAAACAGCATCGGATCTCCTTTCATCATCACGCTCGCATCAGCCGCTCAGCGGCGGGTCAGGTAGACACCACACTCCAGATGGTCAGTGTAGGGAAACTGATCGAAGATGGCGAACCGTTCCAGGGTGTGGCTGCTGCCGAGCTGGCGCAGATTTTCCTGCAGCGTCTGCGGATTGCAGGAGATATAGAGAATATGCGGATAGGCGCTGATCTGTTCGACGGTGTGTCGATCCAGGCCGGCACGGGGCGGGTCCACCAGCACGGTGGTGAACCGGCACTGCTCCAGCGCCAGCCCCTGCACCTTGCGGCTGCTTCTCTCCCCCTTGAGGATCAGTGCCAGCTCCTCCGACGACAGGCGCACCACATCGATATTGTCGATGCCGTTTTCCCTGATGTTCCACTGGGCCGAACGCACCGACCCCTTGGCGATCTCGGTGGCCACCACGCGCCTGAAGTTCTGCGCCAGTGGCAAGGTAAAATTGCCGTTGCCGCAATAAAACTCGAGCAGATCCCCGCCGGCCGCGGCGCTGGCGTCGAGCGCCCACTCGATCATCTTCCGGCAGACATGGCCGTTGGGCTGGGTGAAACCGTTCTCGGTTTGCTGATAGCGATAGGTACGGCCGTTGATCGTCAGATTCTCGATCACGAAGTCCCGCTCCAGCACGATCTTCTGTTTGCGGGCGCGACCGATGATATCGATGTCGAACCGTTCGCGCAGCGGCCTGACCCGCTCGACCCACGCCTCATCCAGCTTGCGGTGGTAGATCAGGCTGACCAGTAACTCACCGGAGAGCGTGCTGAGAAAGTCGATCTGGAACAGTTTGAAGCGCAACACCGGATCGGGGCGGATCGCATCCAGCAGCGCAAACATCACCTCATGGATCCGCGTGGCGACCATCGGGCAGCTATCCAGCCGCACCGGTGTGCGCTTGTCGCCATCGAACATCACATAGTAGAGATCATCGCCCTCGTGCCAGGTGCGAAACTCCGCCCGCAGGCGGTAGTGCTCTGGTGGCGAGGAAAAACATTCGATCGCGGGCAGGTCGAACTCGGCAAATTGCGCCTCGATGCGGGCCTGCTTATGGGCCAGCTGAGCGGCGTACTGTTCAGGCTCCACACGGGGAAGGGGCATCGGCTAACCTCTGTGTTCTGCTGCAGGTGACAGGGCGGCGGATTTTAGCACACCCCTCCCCAGCCTTCATTCAGCGCTCGATCCAGCGTAGAATGCGGGGATTGATTTGTCTTCAACCGACTCAGAGACGACGATGTCCGACAGCAAGCGCAAGATTCTCGTCACCAGTGCCCTGCCCTACGCCAACGGCCCCATCCACCTGGGCCACCTGGTGGAGTATATCCAGACCGACATCTGGGTTCGTTTTCAGAAGCAGCGCGGCCATCGGTGCATTTACGTCTGTGCCGATGATGCCCACGGTACGCCGATCATGCTCAAGGCCGACCAGCTGGGGATCACCCCGCAGGCGCTGGTCGATCGGGTCAGCGCGGAACATCAGCGCGACTTCGCCGGTTTCATGGTCGATTTCGACAACTACTACTCCACCCACTCGGAGGAGAACCGCCACTTCTCGACGCTGATCTACCAGCGCCTGCGCGCGGGCGGCCACATCAGCCGCCGCACCATCACCCAGGCCTTTGACCCGGTGAAAAAGATGTTCCTGCCGGATCGTTTCATCAAAGGGGACTGCCCCCGGTGCGGCGCCAAGGATCAGTACGGTGACTCCTGCGAGTCCTGTGGCGCCACCTACCAGCCCACCGAACTGCACAACGCCTACTCCGCCCTCTCCGGCGCCACCCCGGTGGAGCGGGAGTCCGAGCACTTTTTCTTCAAGCTGAGCGACTTCGAACCGTTTTTGCGCAGCTGGGTCCACCACCATGTGCAGAGCCAGATGATCCACAAGCTGGAGGAGTGGTTCGAGTCCGGCCTGCAGGAGTGGGATATCTCCCGCGACGCCCCCTACTGGGGGTTTGAGATCCCGGATGCGCCGGGCAAGTATTTTTACGTCTGGCTGGACGCGCCGATCGGTTACATGGCCAGCTTCAAGAACTGGTGCGAGCGCAATGGGGTCGACTTCGACGACTACTGGAAACCGGACTCCGACGCCGAGCTGTACCACTTCATCGGCAAGGATATCGCCTATTTCCACACCCTGTTCTGGCCCGCCGAACTGGAGGGGGCCGGTTTTCGCACCCCCACCGGCGTGTTCTGCCACGGCTTTTTGACCGTCAACGGGCAGAAGATGTCCAAATCCCGCGGCACCTTCATCATGGCCGAGACCTACCTGAAGCACCTGCGCCCGGAGTACCTGCGCTACTACTTCGCCGCCAAGCTGGGTTCCGGCATCGACGATATCGATCTGAGCCTGGAGGACTTCCGTTACCGGGTCAACGCCGACCTGGTGAACAAGGTGGTCAACATCGCCAGCCGCTGCGCCGGCTTCATCCACAAGCAGTTTGCCGGGATGCTCGCGCCCGAGCTGACCTACGCCTCGCTCTACCATGAGGCGGTGGCGGCCGGTCACGGCATCGCCGAAGCCTACGAGAAACGCGAGTACGCCCGCGCCATGCGCGAGATCATGCAGCTGGCCGACAAGGCCAACCAGTATATCGACAACGCCGAACCCTGGGTGCTGGCCAAGCAGGCGGGGCGTGAGCGCGACGTGCAAGCCTGCTGCACGCTGGGGATCAACCTGTTCCGGGTGATCATCAGCTACCTGGCGCCGGTGCTGCCGGAGGTAGCCAGAGGGGCGAGCGCGTTTCTCAACCTCGACACCCTCGCCTGGGACGCCATCGAGCAACCGCTGTTGAACCACAAAATCAACCGCTTCAAGCCACTGATGCAGCGGGTGGATGAGGCCACCATCGAGCAGCTGCTCGCCGACTCCCGCCAAAGCCTGGCCTCCCAGCCGCAGATTCAGCCGTCCGGCGGCGGTGGCACGGCCAGCCAGAAGATGGAGCCGATCGCCGACACCATCGAGTTTGCCGAGTTCGCCAGGGTGGACCTGCGGGTGGCCAAAATCACCAAGGCCGAGCCGGTGGAGGGGGCCGACAAACTGTTGCGGCTGACACTGGATCTGGGCGGCGAAACCCGCACCGTCCTGGCCGGCATCAAATCCGCCTACACGCCGGAGCAGCTGGAGGGCAAACTGACGGTGATGGTGGCCAACCTGGCACCGCGCAAGATGAAGTTTGGCCTCTCCGAAGGGATGGTGCTGGCCGCGGGCCCGGGTGGCGAAGCGCTCTGGCTACTGGAGCCCGATGCGGGCGCCCAGCCGGGAATGCGCATCCGATGATCGCCTGCGCGGGTCCGACAGGAAGCTGCCGTGGAGGTGCCAAAACAGCCAGAGTAGCCGCCCCACCCCGCTGGCGGAACGTATTGGCCGACGGCTGAAATCGGGGTGACACGGTTGGCGGGTGATGGGTGATGGGTGATGGGTGATGGGTGATGGGTGATGGGAGAGAGAGGATGAACTGTCTGATTATCGGTGCCGGGGGGATCGGCTGTTACTACGGTGCGCGGCTGCTCGAGGCGGGGCATGGGGTCACCTTCGTGGCGCGGGGGGCGCACCTGCAGGCGATGCAGCAGCAGGGATTGCGCGTCGAGCATGAAACGCTGCATTTTTCCAGCGCCGTCGACGCCCAGTCGCTGGAAGCGCTCCTGGCCGAGCGCGGCTGCGCCGATTACGACCTGATCATTCTAACCCTGAAATCCGGCGCCACCGCCGACTGGCTGGCACAGAGCCAACGGTGGCTGGCCGAGGCTCAAACCCCGCTGCTGTCGCTGCAAAACGGAGTCGATAACGAGGCGCTGATCGCGGCGCAGATCGGTGCCGAACGCACGTTGGGCGGTCTGGCGGTGCGGATCGGTGGCCATATCATCGCACCGGGTTACGTCGAGGCCAGGGGGCCCGGGCAGGTGGTGATCGGCCAGTGGCCCGCCACCGCGGCGGATGACAGCCGACTGGACCCGCTGGCGGCGACCTTCAACGGCGCCGGCATCCCCACCCGTGTCACCCCCCATATCCGCCATGAACTGTGGAAAAAACTGGTGATCAACAACGGCGTCAATCCGCTCAGCGCCCTGACCGGACTGGATACCCGCCGCCTCACCACCGACCCGGTGCTGGGCGCAACGGTGTATCGGATGATGCAGGAAACCGCCCGCGCCGCCCGCGCCGATGGGGTGGAGCTCACCCCGGCGGAGGTGGAGGAGATGTTTGCCCTGATCAGCAGCTTCGACGCGATCAAATCCTCCATGCTGGTCGACCGGGAGAAGGGACGCCCCCTGGAGCTGGAGGCGATCAGCGGCGCGGTCATCCGGCGCTGCCGGGCGCTGGGCGAGGAGGCCCCCTGGACGGAAACGGTCGAACGCCTGCTTCAGCTCGACATCCGCCCGCCGCAATGGCTGCCGCTACCCGGCTGAGCTGATCCCGTCGGGCGCCGGGTGGCCCTGCCTACGGCCCTGATCCCCCCTCGGCGCCAAACAGCGGCAGCTGCACCGCCGCCGCCCCCTCCTGCGCCGCCGCCAATCGGTACCCCACACCGATCAGCCGCACCGGCTTCCGTCCCCGCTGCCAGGCCTCTTCGGTCAGCGCCATGAACAGCGCCCTGTCCGGTCGATGGCTGCGGGTTTCGGCGGTGGTCTGGCTGAAATCCTGAAACTTGAGTTTGACCACCGCACCGATGATCCGGTGGTGCGCCCGGTGCTTTTCATGCCGTCGCGCCAGGTCGGCCAGCAGCGGCTCCAGCCGTTCCAGACACGCCGCCAGGTCGGGCAGATCGCGGCTGAAGGTGTGCTCGGTACTGACCGACTTGCGCTCCCGGCTCAGGCGCACCTCACGCGAGTCCTCCCCGCGCGCCAGTTGCCACAGGCGCTCGCCGAAGCGGCCAAACAGATCGGTCAGCTGCCGCGACGAAAGCTGTTGCAACTGGGCACAGGTTTCAACCCCCAGCCCCAGCAGTTTCTGCTGCGCGCGCGGTCCTACCCCGGGAATTTTCTTCACCGGCAGGCGGGCGACAAATTCAGCCTGATGGGCGGGGGTCACCACACAGAGCCCGTCGGGTTTGTTCCAGTCACTGGCCACCTTGGCCAGAAACTTGTTCTGCGCCACCCCGGCCGACACTGTGATACCGGTCTCCTCCCGCACCTGCTGGCGGATCGCCTGCGCGATCCGGGTGGCGCTACCGGCAAACAGGGTGCTGTCGGTCACATCCAGATAGGCCTCGTCGATGGAAACCGGCTCGATCACCTCGCTATAGCGCCGGTAGATGGCAAAAATCCGCTTCGCCACCTCGCGATAGCGCGCCATGTCGCCGGCTACCACCTTCAGCTGGGGGCAGAGCTGCAGCGCCCGGGCGGTCGACATGGCCGAGTGCACACCAAAGCGGCGCGCCGGGTAGTTACAGGTGGCGATCACCCCGCGCCGCTCCACCGCGCCACCCACCGCCAGCGGCACGTTGCGCCACTGGGGGTGGTCAAGCATCTCGACGGCGGCAAAAAAACAGTCGCAGTCCAGGTGGATGATCTTGCGGGCGCCCTCCGGCATGGTCCCCTCTGTCATACAGCGTTCATCTTTGTGTCAACCCGCTGTCAAATCCCCCCCCTAGTGTACAGCCAGTGAACTGAGGTGAGCCAACATGCAGATCAATGTCGAACAGGTACTGGTCAACAAGTACCCCGCTTTTGCACAAAAACCCGCGCCCCTGCGCCGTTCCACCCTGTTCTGCCTGCGCCGCCTGGTGCGGGAGCAGGAGATCAACCAGTTCCTCGAAACCCACCGCAGTGTGCGCGGGTTCGAATTCGTGGATCTGGTTCTGGACCACTTCAATTTCAGCTACTCCATCAGCCACAAGGAGCGGATGAATATCCCCTCATCGGGCCGGGTGGTCATTGTGGCCAACCATCCGTTGGGGGCGCTGGATGGCCTGGCCCTGTTGAAGCTGGTAGGAGAGGTGCGCCGCGATGTGCGCATCATCGCCAACGATGTACTGATGCACATCGATGCGCTGCAAAATCTATTCCTGCCGGTCGACAATCTGGGCGGCAGCACGCGCAAGGAGAATATCAACCGCATTGTGGAAGCGCTACAAAATGATGAGGCGATCATCGTCTTTCCCGCCGGCGAAGTATCCCGCGCCGGCCTGACCGGCATCAAGGATGGCCGCTGGAACAGTGGCTTTCTCCATTTTGCCCGCCGTGCCAACGCACCGCTACTGCCGGTTTATCTGGGCGGCAAGAATTCCACGCTGTTCTACAGCCTTTCCTACCTCAACCGCTCCATGTCGACCCTGCTGCTGGCGCGGGAGATGTTCAACAAGCACTCCATGACGCTGCCGGTACGGGTGGGCGAGCCGATCGCTTTCAATCAGCTCAACGCCCTGCCGGTTTCCAACCGGGACAAGGCCAAGCTGCTGAAAAAACATCTGTATCGCATCGCTCGCAACAAGCCGCCGCTGTTTCTGACCGAAAAAACCATCGCCCATCCGCAGAATCGTCAGGCGCTGAAGCAGGAGCTGAAGCAGGCCGAACTGCTGGGCGAAACGGCGGATGGCAAGAAGATCTTCCTGTTTGACTACCACCCCGACTCGGTGGTGATGCAGGAGATCGGGCGCCTGCGCGAGATCGCCTTTCGCACCGTGGGCGAGGGTACCGGCGAGAAACGCGATCTCGACCACTTCGACCAGCATTATCGCCATCTCATCCTCTGGGACGAAGATGATCTGGAGATCGCCGGCGCCTACCGGATCGGCGAAGGGCACCGGCGCAACCGCGAGCCGGATTACCCGCTCTACAGCGAATCCCTGTTTCAGTACAGCGAGCAGATGGAAACCATTTTTGCCGCCGGGGTCGAGCTGGGACGCAGCTTTGTGCAGCCGCGCTACTGGGGCAAGCGCTCACTGGATTATCTCTGGTATGGGATCGGTGCCTATCTGCGCCGTCACCCGGAGGTGCGCTACCTGTTCGGCCCGGTCAGCCTGAGCCAAAGCTACCCCAAGCGGGCACGGGATCTGTTGGTCTGGTTCTACCGCCACTACTTTCCCGATCATGGCTGGCTGGCCCAGGCGCGCAGCCCCTACCTGATCGATTCCGATACCGAGCGTGCGATCACGGAGATCTTCTGCGGCAACGACTACCGCGAGGATTTCAGCCGACTGCGTCAACAGCTGGAGTTTCTCGGGGTAACCGTGCCGACGCTCTACAAACAGTACTCGGAGCTGTGTGAACAAGGCGGGGTCACTTTTCTCGACTTCGGTGTCGATCCTGATTTCAACTACTGCATCGATGGACTGGTGCTGATCGACACCGAACAGATCAAACAGCGCAAGCGCGAGCGCTACATCGGCGGGGGCGGCGAGGGCGGCCATTGAGCGGTTGTCCGGTTAAACCTGCTGCCGGGGGCGGCACCCGGCCGGGCAGCGGCGCCCCTCGCCCGCGGCCCGGCCGTTTGCTCCCATCTCCCGCTGATCCATCCTCCCCGTGGTGAGAACAACCCTTTTACTGCAGGTTTTGTTACAGTACCGCTCCACGCCCTTTGCGGGAGAGACCGATGTATCCACTGGCACTGGTACTGTTTGCCCTGATCACACTGGGCAGCTGGTACTGGTGGCGGCGACAGCCAAGCGATGCGCGCGGCGCTGCCACCCTCAAACTGATTCTGATCTTCGTGACCATCGGCCTGCTGGCGCTGGCGATCACCGGGCGCCTACCCTGGCTCGCGGCCCTGGTTGCGCTGCTGCTGCCCTTTCTCCAAAAGCTGCTGCCCCTGGGGCTGCGGTTGCTTTCTTCCCTGGCGGGCGAGATGAAAAATAACCCGCAACAAAAACGGCAACGCCCCCCGCGCCGATCAACGCAGATGAGCCATGAGGAAGCGCTGGCGATTCTCGGCCTCGAGGCGGGCGCCAGCCGCGATGAGATCATCCGGGCCCACCGCCGCCTGATCCAGAAGCTACACCCGGATCGAGACGGCAGCGCCTATCTGGCCGCCCGCATCAACGAAGCCCGCGATCGTCTTTTGCAGTGAATCACCGCCACCAGTCCAACTCCCGGTGTTGCACCATCGACGCCCCCGCCGGCAGGAGCTCCAGCTCGCGGCCATAGGCGGGATGGAAGCGGGCGAGCTTCAACCGCCCCTCCAGGTCGAATTCAAAGGTCAGTACCGAATCGCCGCCCAACGCCCCCGCCGGCTCCAGCCGCAACTGCAATCGGGCGGGGCCGCTCTGCCGCCAGCGCCCGCTGTGTTCGATCACCGGCTGCCCATTGAGGTAATCCTCCAACAGCTGGGCGCTGCCATCGGGCGCCAGTTGCAGGCTCAGGCGGCGCGTGGTGAGCGTCTCTGCGGTGCGATAGCGGGTATGCAGCCGCCACCGCTTCAAGTCGCCCAGGCGCGCGCAGCCACTATAGAAGCGGCCATCCACCTCCGCCGACAGGGACAGCGCATACCAGCTTCCCCGCGGCCCTTGGCAGTCACGTTTTTCCACCTCCAGCAGCAACTGATGGTCGCGGCGCCCCCCACCGCCGCTCATCGTCTGTTGCCAGCGCCGTACCGCCCCCCGGCGCTCCACCTCGGGGCGCTTGAAGCCGAGCTGGTGCAGGCTGTCACGGAAGTCGACCCGAATCATTCCCTCCCGCAGCTCGAAAACGACATTGTCACGACTGGCGTATGCCCACAGCTCGATGCCGTCCAGATCGAGGGTGCAGCTCCTGAGCGATCCGCCCACCAGCACCGGTTGGGTCAACTCGACCCCCGCCGGCGTTACGCGGCCGAAGGTTTCGATATAGACCGGCCAGCCATCGCCCAGGCTTTGACGCGCATACTCGCGTGCCAGCGGCTCGCCCAGCCGGGCGACCGGGTGGCGGGTCGTCAGGCCACAGGGCTCAAACCAGTACCCCTGCGCGTCCTGCACCAGCAAGCCGCGCCAGAAGTTGCCCACCTCGCCAGAGGGCCGGGTAACGGCGGCACAACCGGCCAGTAACAGGCTCAACAGCCCCACCATGGAGAGTCTGAATCCAGCACTCACTCGTGCATCCTCGTTGTCAACGATAAACGTGTAGGGTCGAGGATAATACCTTTCGACCCGGGGTGGTATGATCTGCCCCAAGGGATGGCCCGGCGGCGATTCCGAGCTACACTGAGATCACCCTATTTTTGCAAGGAGGTTTTCATGTCCGACCATATCTACAAAATCATCGAAATTGTGGGCTCTTCCACCAAGAGTCATGACGATGCCATTCGCAACGCGGTCGCCAAGGCCGCCGAGGGCAACGAGCACCTGAACTGGTATGAGGTCAAGGAGTTGCGCGGGCATATCAAAGCGGGAGCCATCGCCCACTATCAGGCGGTCATTCGGGTAGGCTACCGGCTGGAATGACCCGCATCACTCCCCACCCCATGCGGCTGCGCTGCGCTCGCACTCTCCGCCGGGGCTGGGGCCCTCGCTCGCCCTGATCGCCCCCTCGCCACACCCTGCCCCGTTTCGCCCGCTCGAGGTGCTCCCGCAGGCGGCCAGCATGGAAGAGGTTCCACCGTGGTGGAGCCCCCGCCGGCGGTGGGTATAATGGGTGCCCCGCGCCGCAGATCAACAAAAGCACTGGTTAAAATATAAACATCGTTTTGTTTCCGCTACACTCAGAGGCAGAGATGCGTGCTGACCGGCGCAAAAGCGGGACAGCCAGAAGTTCAAATGTCGGAGCAACCCCCGACGATGTTGGAGCAACAAACAACGCGACAGCGTAAGGAGCAGTGACTGATGACGTCAACCCCCCGTATCCTGCTGGTCGAGGAGGATCCCCAGCTGCTACGCCGGCTGGAAACCCTGCTGCACAGTGGCGGTTACACCACCCACCGGGCAGAAAATGGCGCCCAGGCCTTGGCGCTGCTACGCCAGTATGACGACCACGCTCTGGTTTTGACCGAGCTGCGGATCGATGGCATGGATGGCCAGCGGCTCTTCACCTGCATCGGGCGGGAGCGGCCGGAGCTGCCCGTGCTCCTCATCACCGACCACGATTCGATCCCCGAGGCGGTGGCGGCAACCCAGGGCGGGGTGTTCGGCTTCCTGCCCAAACCGATCGACCGGGATCACCTGCTGGATACCGTGCGAGCGGCACTCGATTCGGCGCGACGACGGCGTGACCAAAGCTGGCGCGCCGGCATCATCAGCCACAGTCGACGGATGGAGCAGTTACTGGAGCAGGCTCGACGGGTCGCCGCTTCCGATGTGAGTGTCCTGATCAGCGGCCCGCACGGCAGTGGCAAAAAGCTGCTGGCCCATGCCATGCACCGGGCCAGCGCCCGCGCGGAGCGGCCCTTTATCGCCATCGACTGTGGCGCTCTCCCCGAGCCGTTGCTGGAGTCGGAGCTGTTCGGCCACAGCAAAGGGGCATTTACCGGGGCGGTCAACCAGCAGGAGGGGGTGTTCCGTGCGGCCGATGGGGGCACGCTGTTCCTGAACAGGGTCGGCGAGATGTCGCTCGATCTACAGATGAAGCTGCTGCGCGTTCTGCAGGAGGGTGCCATCCACCCGGTGGGCTCGACCCAACCGCTGCCGGTGGATGTGCGCATCATCTCGGCGACCCACCACGACCTCGAGGCGGCGATGCTGCGCCAGGCGTTCAATGCGGATCTCTATTATCGCCTCAATGTGGTCAATCTGGAGCTGGTGCCACTGCGCGAGCGGGCAGAGGAGATCCCGCTGCTGGCCCGCCACTTTTTGACCCGGGCCGCCAAGAAGCATAATTGCAGAGTTCGTGGCATCTCCCCCGGCGCGCTCCACCTGCTGGCGCAGGCGGCCTGGCCCGGCAATGTGCGTCAGCTGGAAAAGGTGATGGAACAGGTGGTGACCCAAAGCCCTTCACCGGTCATTCCCGAGGAGCTGGTTGCCGAGGCGCTGACCAACCAGGAGCGTGTGATCCCCTCCTTCAATGAAGCGCGCGCCGACTTTGAACGGCGCTATCTGATCAAGCTCCTGCAGATCACCGAGGGCAACGTGACCCACGCCGCCCGCATCGCCCAGCGCAACCGGACCGATTTCTACAAGCTGCTCCACAAGCACCAGCTGGAGGCGGCCCAATTCAAGGCCGACGCCAAGGCCGCCCTGGCCGAGCAGCAGGACGCACTAAAGCAGCTGAGCGAGCAGCGTCGAGTGGGCTGAACGCGGCCAACCGCGGGCAGACAAAAACCGCGCCGCCGTGGTCGGTTGACGCGGTTGTCTCGGGTTGAAGCTGGCGGTTATCGGCCCAGTATCTCCAGCGCCTTGTCGGTCAGGTCGATCACATCCAGCACGGTGCCGCGCCCCCGGGCGATCCGCACCACGCTGTCACCCAACAGAATCAGCTCCGCGGTTTCCGGGTCGTAGCCGAGCCGTTCCAGATAACGGCGCGGCAAGCGCTCCCCGCGGCGGTAGAGGTCGGCGTCCAGCACCTCCCCGCGACGCACCTTGTCCCGCCAGCCCGGTGGCAGCTCACCGCCCCGGTCGAGCTTTTTCTCCAGTCCCGGCGGCAGTGATTTCATCTTGCCCGATTCCAGCTCGACCCCATAGCGCTCCTGCAAAACCTGATCACGCAACCAGCGTCGCTCCCGCTCCGACAGGGGCAGAAACCCCTCTATCCCGTCATCATCGGAGCGTGAATTTTTCTCCTTGCGCTCCTCTGGCCGGCGCCGGGGGTCACCCGGCTCATCGCCGCGGTGCTGCTCGAGCCGCTCCTGCTGCGGCTTTTCGCCGCCGCCCGCCCAGGAGGGCTTGTCCGCCAGAGCCGGCAGTGACAGCAGCCACGCGGATAGTATCAGGGTCGTTTTTTTCATCGTCTTCTCCAGTTCTCAGGGGCCGGTCAGCCCCGTGTCGGGTGTTGCCAAGTGGGTAACGGATCGCAGGGTTTATCCCCAGTGACCGGTCACGCAGGGTATCCAAGCAGCGGCATCAGGCCGGCGGCAGCAGTGCCAGCAGTCGAGCACACAGCTGGCGCAGCTGCTGCAGCTGGGCACGCTTGCCGGCGGGTTTGGCAATGGCCGTTGCCGGCTGCTGGCGTAGAATGCGTTCGCACAGCAATCGCTGCTGATCAGGGTCGATCTCCGCCTGCTGCCACAGCGGCAGTGTCTGCTCCAGTAGCCAGCTCAGCGGCAGCAGGCTGCTCTCCAACGTCCGGTGAGCCTGAGCAAATCCTCTGAGGCGCTTTAGCGTATCCCGGTCGGCCGCGGATGGTTGCCACAGATCAGCTAACAGAGGGGGCAGGCGTTCAGGTTCGAGATCCCGCAGCGCCCCGGGGAGCCGGCGCAGCACGCTCTGACCATACCAGTGTCGTGCCCTGGGTAGCCAGTGGCGCACCCGCTCGCTGAGGGGCCGGAGCACCAACAGGGTGTGGGTGCCAGCGACCGGATCACGCTGCTCGCCCAGACGCACCGGACGGTAGCCACCCCGCTGCCAGAACGCCAGCAGCGACTCTGAAGCGGCAAAGCTGGCCCCCAGATAGTCGATCCCGGCGGCCAGCGCCATCCGCTCCAGTTCAGCCAGGAGTCGGCCGCCCAGCCCCTGCCGCTGCAACCGGGGATGCACGGCGATGCGCATGATTCGCCAGGCCCGCCAGGGGGCCACTTCCTCCCACCCCTCCTGAGCGATCAGAGTCTGCGCCAGCAGATGCCCGCGCGGTCGGCGCCGCCCCTCCCACACCGCCCGGGCCAGCGCGTTCGGCAACGCCCCCTCTTTTGCCACCAGCGCACAGGCCAACGGCTGCCCCCGCTGCATCAGGGCATGGATCGCGAGATTGGGG
>JAXHUI010000049.1:0-14999 GCA_034189745.1 Pseudomonadota bacterium | reverse complement strand
TGCCTTTCTCCGCGGAGTACTGGGATGGCGCGGGGTACGTGACCAACACCGATGACAGCTGCACCCCCTGGGATACGGCCGATATCGACGACACCGAGGTGTATCATTCTTTGGTTGCCGACTCAGGCGCTCTGGACGGCGGCTTTGGCGAACCGCTGGTGCTGGAGCCCAACGGGGATCGTGGCACGGATACACTCACTTGGGACGTGCCCATCTGGCTCGAGGATGATTGGAATCAGGATGAGGCGGGGCTGGAGGACCCCTCGGCGACGGCGACCTTCGGGGTGTTTCGCGGCAATGATCGTATCCTGTATTGGCGCGAGCGGTGATCGGGAGCGGGCCTGCGCCAACCATCCCCCTCGGTGGCTACACCGGCTGCAACTTGGCAAAACCCACCACCAGCCATTTGCTGCCCACCGCCTCGAAGTTCACCTCTACCCGCGCCTTGGGGCCGCTGCCCTCGAAGTTGGTCACCACGCCGGTGCCGAACTTGGCGTGGGTGACCGTCTGGCCCAGGCGCAGATCGGTACTGGGAATTTCGGCGCTGGCCAGTGAGCCGCCGCCGCTGAGCAGGCTGCTGTCACCACTCTGGCCGCCGCCGTAGGGGCGGCGCACGGTGGCGTTGAGGCGCACCTCCTCGATCTGTTCGGCGGGGATCTCATGGACGAAGCGGGAGACCCGGTTGAAGCTCTCCTTGCCGTGCAGGCGGCGGGATTCGGCGTAGGTGAGGTAGAGCTTGCGCATGGCGCGGGTGATCCCCACGTAGCAGAGCCGGCGCTCCTCCTCCAGCCGTCCCGGCTCCTCCGCGGACATGCTGTGCGGGAACAGCCCCTCTTCCATCCCCGCCATGAACACCAGCGGAAACTCCAGCCCCTTGGCGGAGTGCAGGGTCATCAGCTGGACGCTGTCGGTGTGTGCGTCGGCCTGCGCCTCCCCCGCATCCAGCGCCGCCTGATCCAAAAAAGCCGCCAGCGGGGAATCGAACCCCGCTTCGTTCTCCTCCTGCCACTGCTGGGCGAACTGCCGGGCGGCGTTGACCAGCTCCTCCAGGTTTTCGATGCGGGACTGGCCCTTTTCCCCCTTCTCTTTTTCGTGGTGTTCGATCAGGCCGGAGTGGCGCAGCAGATGCTCGGTCTGCTGGTGCAGCTCGCTGCCACGGGTGTCGCTATCCAGCCGGTTGAGCAGGTCGATGAAGCCTTGCAGGGCGTTATTGGCGCGGGCCGGCAGGGTTTTCAGGGCGGTGAGCTCGTTGGCGGCGCGCCACATGGAGATATTCTCGTGGCGGGCATGTTCGCGGATCGCCTCGATGGTGCGGGTGCCGATGCCGCGGCTGGGGACGTTGATGATCCGCTCCATGGCGGTATCGTCATCCCGGTTGGCCAGCAGACGCAGGTAGGCGAGGGCGTTTTTGATCTCCAGCCGGTCGTAGAAGCGCTGGCCGCCATGGATGCGATAGGGCAGGCCGGCGCGGATCAGCATCTCCTCCAGCACCCGCGATTGGGCGTTGGAGCGGTAGAGAATGGCGGCTTCTTCGCGGCGGTTGCCCCCCTCCACCCATTTCTGGATCTGATCGACGATGAAGCGCGCCTCATCCTGCTCGTTGAAGGCGCTGTAGAGCGAGATCGGCTCCCCATCGCCCCGCTCGGTCCAGAGCTGCTTGCCCAGCCGACCGCAGTTGTTCTCTATCACCGCGTTGGCGGCGCTGAGGATGGTGCCGGTGGAGCGGTAGTTCTGTTCCAGCCGGATGGTTTTGGTGTCGGGGAAATGCTGTGTCAGATGCTGGATGTTTTCGATGCGGGCTCCGCGCCAGCCGTAGATCGACTGGTCATCATCCCCCACCGCCATCAGCTTGCGTTCCCCCTCGCACAGAAGGCGCAGCCAGGCGTACTGGATGGCGTTGGTATCCTGAAACTCGTCCACCAGCACGTAGCGGAACCGTTCGCGGTAGTGGCTGAGCAGTTGCGGCGCGCGATCACGCAGCAGCTCCAGGGCTCGCAGCAGCAGCTCGCCGAAGTCGATCATGCCGCCACGTTCACAGGCCGCCTCATAGGCTTCATAGAGCCGCAGCATCATCGCCTGGAACGGGTCGCCGCTGCGCTCGATGTGGGCGCTGCGCAGCCCCTCGTCTTTCTGCGCGTTGATGAACCACTGGAACTGACGCGCCGGCCAGCGGCTCTCATCCAGGTTCAGCTCCTTGCACAGCCGCTTGATCAGGCGCAGCTGGTCGTCGCTGTCCATGATCTGGAAGTTGTCCTGCAGCCCGGCGTCGCGCCAGTGGGCGCGCAGCAGGCGATGGGCCAGACCGTGGAAGGTGCCGACCCACATGCCGTGGGTGTTGATCCCCAGCAGCTGCTCGATGCGCCCGCGCATCTCCCGCGCCGCCTTGTTGGTGAAGGTTACCGCCATGATGGAGTAGGGCGAGAGCCCTTCGGTTTCGATCAGCCAGGCGATGCGATGTACCAGCACCCGCGTCTTGCCGGAACCGGCCCCGGCCAGTACCAGCAGGTTGTTCAGATCGGCGGTGACCGCCTGCCGCTGGGCAGCGTTGAGGGAATCGATAATGTGTGTAACGTCCATGAATCCTGCCGAGTTGAAGTCAGATGAATCGAGCGCAGTGGCTGCAGTATACCAGCCCGGAAGGTGTGGCCTGAAGCCGGGGTGCGATCCGGGCCTTGGCGGTCAGATCGAGGCGGGCGTTTCGATGCGCGCCAGCAGGATGCGGCGGAACTCGTCCGGATCTTTCAGTTTGGTGCTGATGCCGCCGCGGGAGGCCTGCTCGACCCCGAGCCAGGGGATCAGCCGCGACAGCCAGAAACGCATGGCGGCGCTGCGCACCAGAATGGGCCAGGCGGCGATCTCCTCATCGGTGAACGGGCGCACAGCGGCATAGGCCCGCAGCAGCGCCTGTTCTCTGGCGGGGTCGGCCCGCCCCTGGCCATCGGTACACCAGTCGTTGGCGACGATGGCCAGATCAAACAGCAAAAAGGCGGTGGCGGCGTTGTAGATGTCGAGGATCGCTTCCAGCTGGTCCCCGCGGAACAGCGCGTTGTCATGGAACAGGTCGCCATGGATGGTGCCCAGGGGGAGGCCGAAGGGGCGCTCGCGCAGCGCATCGAACAGCGCCACCTCCTGGCGCAGCAGCTCGGCGTCTTCGCGGCTGAGCCGGTGGCGGATCGCCTCACTCTCCCGGCGCCACCAGAACACCCCCCGCTGCGCCTGGCGGCGCAGGTAGAACGCCTCGCCGGCGAGGTGGAACTGCGCCAGCGCCCGGCCGATCGCGCTGCAGTGGTCGGCGCTGAGCTGTTCGCGCTCGACGTGGCTGCCGTGGAAGCGGGGTTGCAGCAGGGCTGGCCGGGCGCAGAGCCGCTTCAGCGCGATGCCGTCGCGGTCCTTGATCGCATAGGGCACCGGAACCTGGCGTGCGTGGAGCCACTGGCCCAGCTCGACAAAGAATGGCATCTCATCGAAGCTCAACTCCTCGAACAGGGTCAGTACGTACTGGCGCGGCTGTCCGTCCAGCTCCAGGGTGACGAAGAAGTTGCTGTTCTCGATCCCCGCCTCGATCCCGGCGAAACTGACCAGTCTGCCCAGCGCGTAGTCAGCCAGCAGCGTTTCCAGCTGGGCGCGGCTGATATCGGTATATACGGCCAATGTCGGTTACCAGCGGAAGATGACCCATTTTGGAATCAGCAGCTGCGACTCCTCCACCCGAATGAATTTGGAGCCATCGGCCGGCACCAGATAGTAGGGCTTGCCCACCTTGGGCACGACCTTTATTTCGCGCAGCTGGCCGTTGATGCTGTACTCGTAGTAGGTGTTTTCGCCATCGTGGGTGATGGTGATCTCCGGCTCGTTCAGGGCCGGGTCATCCACCACCTCGGCCTGGGCCAGAGGGGCCAGCGCCAACAGGGTCGCCAGCAGCAGTTTTTTCAGCATGATCGCTTTCCAATTGGTTAGTCGAGGTCGAATTGTCTATGATTGTGGGCCTTGTCGCCGGCGCCGACAACCCCGAAACGGTTTAAAATGGACTCCCTACATGAGCGAACAGCACCCCCCGGTCATTCTGGTGGATGGCTCCTCCTATCTGTATCGTGCTTTTTACGCCTCCCAGCAGGCCGACCTGCGCACCGCCGACGGGATGCCGACCGGCGCCATCCGGGTGGTAACCGCCATGCTCAGACGTCTGCTCAAGGACTATCCCGACAGCCCCGTCGCCGTGGTGTTCGACGCCAAGGGCAAAACCTTCCGCGACCAGCTCTACGCCGAGTACAAGGCCCATCGCCCACCCATGCCGGATGAGCTGCGCCTGCAGGTGGAGCCGATCCACGCCATCATCCGCGCCATGGGGCTGGTGCTGTTCGTCGAAGAGGGGGTGGAGGCGGATGACGTGATCGGCACGCTGGCCCGGCAGGCGAGCGCCGCCGGCCGCCCGGTGATCATCTCCACCGGCGACAAGGACATGGCGCAGCTGGTGGATGAGCATGTCACGTTGATCAACACCATGAACGACACCAAACTGGATGAGGCCGCGGTGGAGGAGAAGTTCGGTGTGCCGCCCCATCGGGTGATCGATCTGCTGGCCCTGCAGGGGGACAAGGTGGACAACATTCCCGGGGTGCCCGGGGTGGGCGAAAAGACCGCCCTGGCCCTGCTGCAGGGGATCGGTGGCATCCGGGAGCTGTATGAGAATCTGGATAAAATTCCCGCGCTGGGGTTTCGCGGCGCCAAGAGTATGCCGAAAAAACTGGCCGAGCACCGCGCGCTGGCGGAGCTCTCCCATCAGTTGGCCACCATCAAGACCGATCTGCCGCTGCATATCTCGCTGCACGATATCACGCTGCCAAAGCCCGACCCGCAGCAGCTGCTGGAGCTGTTCAACCGGTTCGAATTCAGGAGCTGGGCCCGTGAGCAGGAGGCGGGGCGCGGCGAAGGGGCGGCCGGTGGTGCTCCTAGCGCGGCTGAAAACAGTATCGAGACCGACTACCAAACGGTACTGACGCAGGAGGCCCTCGCCGGCTGGCTGGAGCGACTCAAAACCGCTGGTGAATTTGCCTTCGATACCGAAACCACCAGCCTCGATTACATGCAAGCGCAGCTGGTTGGCGTCTCCTTCGCGGCGGAACCGGGCCGGGCGGCCTACGTCCCGCTGGCGCATGACTACAGGGGCGCTCCGGCGCAACTGGAGCGGGCGGCGGTGCTGGCGCAACTGCAACCGCTGCTGGAAGACCCGGCGCTGAAAAAGATCGGCCAGCACATCAAGTACGACATCAATGTACTGCGCCACTACGCGATCGAGCTGCAGGGGATCGGCGCCGATACCATGCTGGAGTCCTACGTACTCAACTCCACCGCCAGCCGCCACGATATGGATACCCTGGCGCAGCGCTACCTGGGCGTGACCACGACCCGCTTTGAAACCATCGCGGGCAAGGGGAAAAAGCAGCTCAGCTTCAACCAGATCGAGCTGGAGCGGGCCGCCCCCTACGCCGCCGAGGATGCCGACATCACCCTGCGTCTGCACCGCGTGCTGCGGCCCCGCTTGGCGGCGGAGGGGGCGCTGCTCGAGGTGTTGGAGCAGATCGAGCTGCCGCTGATCCCGGTGTTGTCGCGCATGGAGTACCGTGGTGCGCTGGTGGACGCCACCATTCTGGCTGAGCAGAGCCGGGAGCTGGAGCTGCGCCTGCACACGCTCGAGCAGCAAGCCTACGAGCTCGCCGGCGAGGCGTTCAATCTCAACTCCACCAAACAGTTACAGGCGATCCTGTTCGACAAGCTGGGGCTGCCGGTGAAGAAGAAAACCCCCAAGGGCGCCCCCTCCACCGCCGAAGAGGTGTTGCAGGAGCTGGCGCTGGACTACCCGCTGCCCAAACTGTTGCTCGAACAGCGCAGCCTGAGCAAGCTCAAGAGCACCTATACCGACAAACTGCCGCAGATGATCAACCCGGCCACGGGCCGTATCCACACCTCCTACCATCAGGCGGTGACGGCGACCGGGCGGCTCTCCTCCTCGGAACCGAACCTGCAGAACATCCCGGTGCGCACCCCCGAAGGGCGGCGCATCCGTAACGCCTTCGTGGCCCCCAAGGGGTACAAGATCGTGGCGGCGGACTATTCCCAGATCGAGCTGCGGATCATGGCGCACCTGTCCGCCGACGAAGGCTTGATGGAGGCGTTCCGTCAGGGGGAGGATATCCACAAGGCGACCGCGGCCGAGGTGTTCGGCACCCCGGTGGATCGCGTGACGGCGGAGCAGCGCCGCAGCGCCAAGGCGATCAACTTCGGCCTGATCTATGGCATGTCCGCCTTTGGGCTGGCGCGGCAGCTGGGGATCGGCAACAAGGAGGCGGGCCGCTACATCGAGCATTACTTCGCCACCTACCCCGGCGTGCAGCGCTACATGGATGAAACCCGTGCCCGGGGGCGGGAGCAGGGGTATGTGGAAACCCTGTTCGGGCGTCGTCTCCATCTGCCAGAGATCAATGACCGCAACCCGATGAAGCGCCAGGCCGCCGAGCGTACCGCCATCAACGCGCCGATGCAGGGTACCGCGGCGGACATCATCAAGCGCGCCATGATCGCGGTGGACGGCTGGCTGGAGCAGGGGGGGATGGACGCGCACATGATCATGCAGGTGCACGATGAGCTGGTGTTCGAGGTGCGTGCAGCGTTGGTGGATGAGTTCATCGCGCAGGTGAAACCGCTGATGGAGGGGGCGGCGGAGCTGGCCGTGCCGCTGCTGGTGGAGGCGGGGGCGGGCGATAACTGGGAGCAGGCACACTGATATTTTTTGAGCCGGGTGAACTTTTGGCGTATGGGGTGTCTCAATCGGTGAGTCACGGCGTAACAGTCCAGTCGTGCCAACGTGGAGTCGTGGCCTCGTCAGCCATGACACCTTGACCCCGGCAGCGGTGCTCCCCTTCCGCCAGCCGGGGTTTTCTTTTGTGCTCAATCGTTATCGGCGCTGTCCGTGGCGCTCGCGTCGCGCCCCGCTTGTGGCAGCAGCCAGCTGTCGATCCGTTCACGCAGCTGCTCCACCCCGGTTTTTTTGAGCGCGGAGAAGGTCTGTACGCTTACCTTGTCCCCGAGCCGTTCCTTGAGATGCTTGCTGATCTGCAGCTGGGTGCTTTTGGCCGGGCCGCGCTTGAGTTTGTCTTCCTTGGTCAACAGCACGTGCAGGGGGAGCTGGCTGACTTGACACCACTGCA
This sequence comes from Pseudomonadota bacterium, assembly GCA_034189745.1. Taxonomy (GTDB): domain Bacteria; phylum Pseudomonadota; class Gammaproteobacteria; order Pseudomonadales; family Balneatricaceae; genus Marinobacterium. Next base: position 7,794 of record JAXHUI010000049.1, on the reverse strand, counting down.
CCATCATTTCGTCGAACGCTTTCATCGGGTGGCGAATATCCATCACCAACACCACCCCCCGCAGGCTCTCGCGATGTTGCAGATAGAGATCGAGGTGTTGCTGCCAATGCTGCTTCAGGGCGATCGGAACCTTGGCATAACCATAGCCCGGCAGGTCGACCAGCCGGATCCCTTCGATATTGAGGCGGAAAAAGTTGATCAGCTGGGTCCGACCCGGAGTCTTGGAGGTGCGCGCCAGCGCGGCCTGGGCGGTCAGCGCGTTGATCGCGCTGGATTTGCCGGCATTGGAGCGACCGGCAAAGGCCACCTCGGCGCCGTCGTCGGGGGGGCACTGATCGAGGCGAGCGGCGCTGGTCTCGAAGCGGGCGAGGTTGTAATGGATAACGGCATCGAACGTAGACATGGGGCAAGACTCGAATAGCCACAAAATGAACATATACGTTCCAGTTTGTGGGGATATTGGTTTATAATGGTTCCAATTTTACCCACGAACCGAGTCTGTCTCCAGTCAGGGTAATCAAGGGGAAATTGGTCGTTTACTACTGATTGCGGCAAAGTCGGTGGTAAATTAACACACATTTCGTCAAGCAAGAGTCTGGGTTAGTCAATGAACAAACTACTGATCAGCTTACTGGTAAGTATTGGCATCACCGGTGTCGCCCACGCGGCAGGGGATGCCGCCGCAGGCCAAGGTAAGACCGCCCTGTGTGCCGCCTGTCACGGTGCCGATGGCAACAGCGCCGTGGGTACCTTCCCGAAACTGGCCGGGCAGGGGGAAAAATACCTGCTCAAGCAGTTGCGGGATATCAAAAGCGGTGCCCGCATAAACCCCCAGATGACGGGGATGCTGGATAACCTGAACGATCAGGACCTGGCCGATATCGCCGCCTACTTCGCCAGCCAGAAGGTTCAGTTGGGGCAGGCTGCGGCGGATCAGGTCGAGCTGGGTCAGAAAATCTGGCGGGCCGGCGTGGCGGCAAAAGGTGTGCCGGCCTGCAACGCCTGCCATGGTCCCAACGGCCAAGGGATCGAATCGGCCGCCTTCCCATCCCTGAGCGGTCAACATGCGCAGTATGTTGAGTCCACCCTGAACAAGTTCGCCAGCGGTGAGCGCAACAACGACCCGGGTAACATGATGGGCGCCATCTCGGGCAGACTGAGCGCGGCAGAGATGAAAGCGGTTTCCCAGTTCGTTCAGGGGCTCCACTGAGGTCTGGACACGACGTCCACCTCGAGAACAAGGGCAGCGTGAGCTGCCTTTTTTGTCGACGACGAAACTTGCACGGGCTTGCCGAGGTCGACACCGGTTCCGAAACCAGTTATGGGAGATTGGAGATGCTGAAGAAGTCGTTACTGAGTCTATCGCTGTGCCTGCTTGCCATGCTGTCATGGGCTCAGCTGTCATGGGCTGAGGAGTACCGTGAGGGGGAGCACTATTTTACGCTGCCCCATCCGGTGAAAACGGTGGCGGACGACAAGATCGAAGTGGTCGAGGCGTTCGGCTACGCCTGCCCCCACTGCAATAACTTTGAGCCCCTGCTGTCGCGTTGGCGCCAGCGGCAGGCCGATGACGTTGTTTTTGTCGGCCTGCCGGTGGTATTTGGCCGCAGTTGGGAGCCGCTGGCACGGGCCTATTACATAGCCCAGATGAGCGGCAAAGTGGAGCAAACCCACCAGCCGATGTTCGACGCCATCCACCGTCAACGCAAGCGGTTCAACAGCGCTCAGGCACTGGCCGAGTTTTATGCTCCTTTTGGCATCGACCAGAAGAAGTTCATCGAGCTATATGATTCCTTTGCCGTCGACATGAAGCTCAAACAGGGGGAGTCGAAACTGCGCGGCTATGGCGTTACCGGTGTGCCCACCATGGTCGTGAATGGTAAATACCGGGTAACCGCCGCTTCCGCCGGAGGTCACGAGGAGATGCTGAAGGTGGTCGACTATCTGGTCGAGCGTGAGCGTGAGCGCGCCGCGCGCTGAGCGTGACCCTGGCGTAGCTCTGCCCGGCAGCGGCCCTGCAGGGCGCTCTTTCACTCCCCCACCGGGGCACAAGGTTATATACTTGTCGCATTTGAGCAACGCTGGGTTTGTGGCCAAAAAGGTGTCTTGTGTCCCATCAGGAAAATTGGAAGCGCAAATACAGGGAGCTGGCGCTCGAGGCTGAGCGGCGGGAACACGCCGACGCGCGGGTGAAAAGCGAGCTGACCGCACTGGCCGAGCAGATGGCGCTGGGGCTGCAAGGGGTGAGCCCGGAACTCGACAGCGAGCTTTCCTCCCTGCGGGAAGCCTTGAAGGCAGAGGATACCGAGCGAATGACATCCCTCTCCCGTCAGGTGCGGGACCGTGTCAGACAGCTGGATCAGGATCGGCACCGTGCCGCCGACGACCTCGCCCGGGTGCTGCGGCGCTGGAGCAATCAGCTGCGCCGGGTCAACCGGGTCGCCTCGGTTGACAACCTGCTGGCCAACGTGGAAAAGCGCATCCCCGATGCGGTCGAGCAGCTCGATACCCTGCCTGATCTGCTGCTGGATCTGATCGAGCTGCAACATGGCATGTTGGCGAGCAGCCCGGCTGTCGCCACGGCGGAAAATGACTTTGCACTGAATGCGGATGCCAACCAGAAGCTGGAGCTGCTGCGCTCCAGTATCACGGCGGAGCTGCTGCAGCTACTCGAGGCGCTGCAGCTGCCGGCGGAGGGGGTCGGGCGGGCCCGGGAGCTGGTGCGTCAGCTCGAGGCGGGGGTGCAGCTGGAACAGCTGCCGGTGGTGCTCGCCACCGTGGTCGAGCTGGTGCGCCTTGCCGGGGGGAACACACAGGAGGAGTTTGAAAACTACCTGCTGGCGCTCAACTCCCAGCTGTCCTGTGTGCAGCAGTTTTTGGAAGAGAGTCGCAGCGATGAGGCGCAGGCCGTGAAGGCACACCACCGGCTCGACTCCACCGTTCGGCAGGAGGTTTGCAACATCCACCACACGGTGGACGAGGCGGAGGATCTCGACCAGCTGAAACAGAGTGTCGCCCAGCGGCTGGCCTCCATCGTGCACTCCATGGACAGCTATCGACAGCAGGAACAAAAACGCCAGGAGCGCCTCAACCAGCGTTACGAAAAACTGCTGGACAAGATCGAGCAGATGGAGCTTGAAACCAGCAAGGCCAAGGCAAGGATGCAAGAGGAGCAACTGCGTGCACGCACCGACCCTCTGACCGGGCTGCCAAACAGAACGGCTTATGAGCAGCACCTCGAGGCGGAGATCGAACGCTGGCGCCGCTATCAGGTGCCTTTCTCCATGGCGGTTGGTGATATTGATTTCTTCAAAAAAATCAATGATGAGCTGGGGCATCTCGCCGGTGACCGGGTGTTGCGCCTGGTGAGCAAGGTATTGAAACACAACCTGCGCAGCACCGATTTCATCGCCCGCTTCGGCGGTGAAGAGTTTGTCATTCTGTTTCCCTCCACCCGAATCGATGAAGCCTACCGCGCCAGCGAAAAACTGCGCCAGGCGATCACGGCGAGCCCGTTCAACTTCCGCGGCGAGCGGGTCGAGATCACCATCTCCTTCGGCATCGCCGAGGTAGCGGCGGGGGACGACTCGGAAAGCCTGTTCGTGCGCGCCGATAATGCGCTCTATCAAGCCAAGCAGCAGGGGCGAAACCAGACACGCAAGGCCACTGCAGGGTAGAATGGCGCTTTTCCTCAACCTGGGAAATCATGAGCTGTGCGGACCGTATTGCGCTCCCTGAAGATCGCCTGGATCTTCTCCTACTACCGTCTCGATACCTTCTTCAGCCAGCCGCTCCTGCCCTGGTATGTACGCATGCTGGTCTGGCTGCTGCCCTTGCGTTACCTCATTCCTGCCCGGCGCACCGGGGCGGAGCGGTTGCGCCTGGCGCTGGAGGCGCTGGGGCCGGTATTCATCAAGTTTGGCCAAATGCTGTCCACGCGGCGTGATCTGCTGCCGGATGATATCGCCCTGGAGCTGGCCAAACTGCAGGATCGGGTCCCTCCGTTTTCCGGCCAGGTGGCACAGAAAATAATCGAGCGGGAGCTCAAACGCCCGGTGACCGAAATCCTCTCCTCCTTCAGTGTGGAGCCGATGGCCTCGGCCTCGGTGGCGCAGGTGCATGCGGCGACACTGAATGATGGCAGGGCGGTGGTGGTCAAGGTGATCCGCCCCGGCATCCGCGCCGTCATCCGCCAGGATGTGGCACTGCTCTATCTGCTGGCGCGGCTGATGCGGGCGATCTGGGGCGAGGGTCGGCGGCTGCGCCCGGTCGAAGTGGTGCACGAGTATGAGCAGACCATTTTTGATGAGCTGGATCTGCGCAAGGAGGCGGCCAACGGCTCCCAGCTGCGGCGCAATTTTGAAGATTCCGAGATGTTGTATGTGCCGGAGATATTCTGGGACTTCACCCGTCAGAACGTACTGGTGATGGAGCGGATAGAGGGGATTCCTGTCGCCGACGTGGCCCGGTTGCGAGCCCAGGGAACCGACATGAAACTGCTGGCTGAGCGCGGGGTGGAGATCTTCTTCACTCAGGTGTTTCGCGACAGTTTTTTCCACGCCGACATGCACCCGGGCAATATATTCGTTTCCCGCCACAACCCGGCCAATCCGCAATATATCGCCGTGGACTTTGGCATCATCGGCTCGCTCAGCGCGGAGGACCAGAGCTATCTGGCGCGAAATATTCTGGCCTTTTTCAAGCGCGATTACCGCCAGGTCGCGCAGCTGCATATCGATTCGGGCTGGGTGCCGAGAGATACCAACGTGCACGCATTTGAAACGGCGATCCGCAGCGTCTGTGAACCGATCTTCGAGAAGCCGCTGAAGGATATCTCCTTCGGCATGGTGTTGCTGGGGCTGTTCCAGACCGCCCGTCGCTTCAACATGGAGGTTCAACCACAGCTGGTGCTGCTGCAAAAGACCCTGCTCAATATCGAGGGGTTGGGGCGTCAGCTCTATCCCGAGCTGGACCTGTGGCAGACCGCCAAGCCCTTTTTGGAAAACTGGATGCAGCAGCGCATGGGGGTCAAGGCGGCCTACCGTAACGTCAAGCAGCAGGCGCCGCAGTGGCTGGAAAAGATGCCCCACCTGCCCCAGTTGGTGTATGACACTTTGCAACAACTGAAACTGAGTTCTGAGAATGATGCCGGTTTGCAGCTCAAACTCCAGCAGCAGCGGCTGCGGAGTGAACAGCGTAAAAGACGCCATCTGCTGACGGGCGTGACATTGCTGGCCGCGGCGGCGGTGGCGGCGCAGCCTGCGCTGGCGCAGGAGGTACGAATCCTGCCCTGGTATGCACTGGCGGCGGGCGGCTGTGGCTGGCTGCTGCTCTGGCGGGCCTGAAACTGGCGGGCCTGAAACTGGTTCGGGTCGCTACGATCGGTTATGCTGCGACGCTTTCATTACAATCGCGACAGCACAGAGGGGTACCATGTCAGCGGACTGGCTCGAGCAGATCAAGTGGGATGAAAAGGGGCTGGTTCCGGCCATCGCCCAGGATTGCAGAACCGGACGCATCCTGATGGTGGCGTGGATGAATCAGGAGGCGCTGCGTCTGACCGTAGCGGAGCAGCGGGCGATCTACTGGTCGCGCTCGCGCAACCGGATCTGGCGCAAGGGTGAGGAATCCGGGCATCTGCAGAAACTGCATGAGCTGCGTCTGGATTGTGACGGTGACGTGGTTCTGCTCAGTGTTGAGCAGGTCGGTGGCATCGCCTGTCACACCGGTCGGGAAAGCTGCTTCTACCGTGTGCTGCGTAACGGTTCAGAATGGGAAGTGGTCGATCCCGTTCGCAAGAACCCCAAGCAAATCTATACCGAAGAAGGGAGCCGACATGAGTGATGTGCTCGATCAACTGCAGCAACTGCTCGAGGCGCGCAAACAGGCGGGGGCAGAAACCTCCTATGTGGCGTCCCTACACGCCAAAGGGCTGAACAAGATTTTGGAAAAGGTCGGAGAGGAGAGTGTGGAAACGATCCTGGCCGCCAAGGATGCCGCCGCCAGTGGCGATAACAGCGAATTGATCCACGAAACCGCCGATCTATGGTTTCACACGTTGGTGATGCTCTCCCACCTCGGCGAGAGCCACACGGCGGTGCTGCAGGAGCTTTCGCGCCGGCTGGGGCTTTCCGGCCTGGAAGAGAAAGCCGCGCGGGGACAGCCATGATGAGATCGACACCGTTTTGACTGCGACGCCGCAGTGGTACAGGATACGACGATAACAGGTTTCAGGCGTGAGCCTTCACGCCATCGGAGGGGGTATGGGGAATATCGGTATATGGCAGCTATTGATCGTGTTGGTGATCATCGTTCTGCTGTTTGGCACCAAAAAACTGCGCAACATCGGCGCCGATCTGGGCGGTGCGCTGAGGAGTTTCAAAAAAGCTGTGGGCGAGGATGATAGCGACAAAGGCGATGGTGAGGCGGTGCAGAAAAAAATCTCGGCAGAACAGGATGCTCAATTCAAGCAATCCGAACAGACCGACACCGCAGCCGACCGCAAGTCCGGCAAGTAAGCTGACTTGAGATGTTCGATATCGGTTTTTTTGAGCTGCTTCTGGTGGGCGTGGTCGCGTTGCTGGTGCTGGGGCCGGAGCGTTTGCCGCTGGCTGCCCGCACCTGCGGTTTGTGGCTGGGGCGGTTGCGACGGACCGTAGGTTCGATCCAGAATGAGATCAACCAGGAGCTGAGAATGGAGGAGCTCAAGCGCACCAGCGCGATCGAAAAGGAGCAGCTCGAGCGGGAGCTGCGCGAGATGCGCCAGCCTTTTATGGGCTCCCCCTTCGAAACCGGAATCAGCGGTGAGAGTGACCAGGCGCCCGACGCCACCCCGAAACGGGCCGACGCTCCAGCGCGTGACGACAAAGAGATGCCATGAGCGTGGATCGCACCGATCAGGAACAGCCGTTGATTGCGCATCTGGTCGAGCTTCGGCAGCGGCTGCTCTACAGTGTGCTGGCGATTCTGCTGATTTTTCTCCTCCTGTTTCCCTTCGCCAACGAGCTCTACACCTGGGTGTCGGCCCCCCTGACCGCCCTGCTGCCGGCGGGCACCAGCATGATCGCGACCGATGTGACCTCCCCCTTCTTTGCCCCTTTCAAGCTCACCTTGGTCGCCGCACTCTTCATTGCCATGCCCTTCCTGCTGCATCAGGCCTGGAGCTTCATTGCGCCGGGGTTGTACAAGCACGAGAAGCACCTCGCTCTCCCGCTGCTGGTCTCGAGTATCCTGCTGTTCTATTTGGGGATCGCCTTTGCCTATTTCGCCGTGTTCCCGATCATCTTCGGATTCTTTACCAGTGTCGGCCCAGAGAATATCGCGGTCATGACCGACATCAGCAGCTATCTCAACTTTGTCCTCAAGTTGTTCTTCGCCTTTGGTGTCGTGTTTGAGATACCGGTGGCGACACTGCTGCTACTCTGGTCCGGGGTGGTGACAATCGGCAGCCTGAAGCGCAAGCGCGCTTATGTCGTGGTGGCCTGTTTCGTGATTGGGATGCTGCTCACCCCGCCGGACATCATCTCCCAGAGTCTGCTGGCCATCCCCATGTGGCTGCTGTTTGAACTCGGCATACTACTCGGGGCGATCCTGGTGCGAAAACCGGCTGAGCCAGATGAGGCGGATGAACCGTTATCGGACCAGGAGCGGTAACCGGGCGGGAATTTCACGCCGGTAGTTGACACCCGATCCGATCGCTGTAGAATACGCCCCCTCATCAGCGCTGACCGCGCGTTGTTTTCGCTGCCAAGGCGGTGAAAAACAAACGAAAAAACGGTTGACACTGAAACAGGC
>JAXHUI010000048.1:0-15911 GCA_034189745.1 Pseudomonadota bacterium | reverse complement strand
CAGAGGGGTATCGGGCTTTGAAGAGCCCCACTGCTTTGTCATATGCCGCGGTAAACGGCACCTTTTCATTGGTTAGGTAAAAGCCATCCAGTACCATTCGAAACAGCTCGGCTACTTCATCAGTTACAGGAACGCCTCTTCCCGGTGAGACTGTTCGTTTTGGACCAACCTTGTTTTCGACCTCTCGTCTGTGCTGCCCTTTGGCTCCGCTCCGATGGGTGGCAGCCTTGCTCCGGTCCGGGTGGCAGGCTTCACATGGAATGGGTGGCAACCTTCAGCGGTTTACGCAATCAGCCGCTCCTGCTGTTGACCCCGAAAATCGAGCACCTGGTCGGTGGCAGTCAATGACACTGCCCTCTCCCTGGTACCGGCCACGACGGCCCACGCGCACAGTGCCAGAATTTCAGCTTCCACGACCTGTGCTCAATAATGTGGTGGGCGTGCTGCTTGCCCTGGTGGTTTTGGGAGCGTTGCACAGGCCGCCACAGGGGTTGCTGGGGGGCGCGAGATAACTCTTGGGGTCGCGAGATAAATCTCGCTCCTACGGGGTGGCGGGTTGGATGTAGGAGCGATCTCCAGATCGCGATTATTTTCAGGTTGCGATTATCTTCAGCTCTCGATTACCTTCTTGTGATGCGGCTGGCCAAGGCGTTGGCGCGGTCAGACATCTTTTCCAGTTCGGGCACCAGGCCGAGGTTCTCCTCCGCCGCCTCCTTCATGGCCTGGGCGCTTTCGGAGACGCGGCTCACATTCTGGTTGATCTCTTCGCTGACATTGGTTTGCTCTTCGGATGCGGTGGCGACCTGTGCGGTGGCATCATTGATCTGTAGCATGCGGGTCTTGATCTCGGCCAATGACTGCCTGACCGCCTCGATCATCTCACCCGTGCCGGTCGCCACATTGGCGGATGTTTCCATGTATTGCGTCGCATCCTGGGAGCTGCTGCCGATGGAGTGCACCACCTGGTCGATCTCCACCGTCGCTTGCTGGGTCTTGGCGGCCAGGTTTCTGACCTCATCCGCCACCACGGCAAAGCCACGGCCAGCCTCGCCCGCCCGGGCGGCCTCTATGGCCGCGTTCAGGGCCAGCAGGTTGGTCTGGTCGGCGATCTCGCGGATCACCTGCATCACCCTGATCACCTGTTCACCATCACGGGCCAGTTGGTTGACGGTTTCCGTCGTGGTGTTGATCTGATCGGCCAAGTGGGCCATGCTCTCGACCGCCGTATTGATTTTTTGATCCGCGGCGTCCGTTCGCTGCGTGGCTGCATCGATCTGGTTCGCTACCGACGCGGTGTGGTGAGCCACCTCCAGCGCGGTGGCCGACATTTCGTTCATGGCGGCGGCGATCTGCTGGATATGCTGGTTGGTCTCGCTTGACTGCTCGAAGATCCGCGCGGCGCCGTGCTTGAGGCGCGTGCTGGTGGTGTCGAGCTGAATGGCGTTTTCACTCAGCAGGTTACTGGTCTCCTGCAGGAAGCGGTGTAACTCGCGCGCGGCCTCCGCCAGTTGTCCCAGTTCGTCCTCGCGGCGCAGTGTGGCCGGGTCGGATAGATCCCCCGAGCCCAGTTTTCTTATCTGCTCGGTCAGCGCCCGGGTGGGCCGAACGACAGAGCCTATGATTATCAGGATCGAGATCACCGTCGCCGCGACGATGGTGAGCAGGAGCAAACCGCCAAACAGCCAGTTGGCCCGGCGCTCCTGGATGGCTCGGTTTTGGGCGCGGGCGATCCCCTGCTCCTCGAGGAGGGCGGCGGCCTCGGAGATCAGTCGAGAAGGCTCCCGGTCGATCCCCTTGACCGCCGCGTCGCCAGCGGCGTGGTCGTAACCCGAGTCGGTAAACCGCTCGAGTCCATGTCGATAGGCATCCCCCATTGCCCGGTGGGATTGCTGGAACTGCTGCATCAGCCGTTGGGCTTTCGGGGCGGCGAGCTGCGGCAGCAGGGCATCGAGCTGTGCCTGGATCTCCTGTTCCCGCGCTTGAAAACGGGCCCAGTATTTTTCCAGTTGTTCGGGATCACTTCCGCGCAGCAGGACGTTTTTCCACTCCTGCACCTGGGTCTTGAAGTTTATCAGTACGTTTTGTGCGGCCAGCGCGTTGATCAGCTCGTCGCTCACCCGGTTTTCGGTTTGCATCCTGGAGACGACGTTGGCCACGGCGACCAGGCCGATGACCAGGTTAGTGGCCAGAATGACGCCTAGAATACGGTTCAGGATGCTTCTGGAATACCAGACCACAATTCACCTCGCTGCGTTGGCCGGGGGGTTTTCGATCATACCGGGTCGTTTGATACAGTTGTATGAACGTATTGGTATCCGTAACGCGATGTCCCGTTCAGAAAACGTTGCCGTTGCAATGGCAAGCCTGTTTTACCCCGTTATCCTTTCGCCCGCTCCCCCCGCTCGTGCTGGCGACCGTCAGGCTTGGCTGTCAGGCTTGGCTTGACTATTGACGGCAGTTGAATGAAAATTTCGCGCTTCAGGATTTTGACTCTGCTGGCCGGTCGTTCCCAAGCGTTTGCTGGATGAGCCTGCAGGTCGCAACATTTTGCTGCAAACCATTTGTGAGGATCTCCATGCAAGTTTCTGTTGAAACGACTTCCGGCCTCGAGCGTCAGATGACCATAACCGTCCCGGCCGAGCGCATTGACCAGGACGTAGACAAGCTGGTTGCTCAGCAGGCGCGCACCCGCCGTCTGGATGGCTTTCGTCCGGGCAAGGTTCCGCCCAAGGTGATCAAGCGCATGTTCGGTAGCGCGATCCGCCAGGATGTGCTGGGGCAGGTCGTTCAGGAAAGTTTCTTCGCCGCCGTCGAGCAGGAAAAACTGCAGCCGGCGGGGGGTCCGAACATTGAATTCAAGCAGGACCAGGAAGGCGAAGACCTGCAGTATGTCGCCACCTTCGAAGTCTACCCGGAGATCGAGTTGCAGGATCTGGCCGGGGTCGAGCTGGAGAAGGAAACAGCCGAAATCACCGATGCCGACATCGATCGGATGATCGAGACCCTGCGTAAGCAGCAGGCCAGCTGGGTCGAGGTGGATCGCGCCGCGGCGGAGGGTGATCAGGTCGAGATCGATTTCGAAGGATTCATCGATGGTGAGGCGTTTGCCGGTGGCAAGGCCGAGGGGTTCACCCTGGTGCTGGGTTCCGGCTCCATGATTCCGGGCTTCGAGGCCGGCGTGGAGGGCAAGAAGGCGGGCGACCGGTTCGAGCTGGAGGTCACCTTCCCGGAGGATTACCACGCCGAGGAGCTCAAGGGGAAAACGGCGACCTTCAACATCGAGGTACACACCGTTTCCGTCCAGCAGCTGCCGGAGCTGAACAAGGAGTTTTTCAGCCGTTTTGGTATCGAGGAGAACGATCTGGACGGTTTCAGGAGCGAGGTGCGCAAGAACATGGAGCGTGAGCTCAAGCAGGTTCTGAAAGGGAAGCTCAAGAATCGGGTGTTTGACGAGCTGCTCAAGGCCAATGAGATCGAGGTGCCGGCGGCGCTGGTCGACAGCGAAATCGACACCCTGCGGCGTCAGGCGGTGCAGCAGTTCGGCGGTCCTGATGCCAATATCGACCCGGAAACGCTGCCGAAAGAGATGTTTGCCGAACAGGCCCGCCGCCGTGTGAGCGTGGGTTTGTTGATTCAAGAGGTGATCAAGGCCAACGAGCTGGAGGCGGATGAGGCGCGTGTCCGGGCGCTGGTCGAAGAGATGGCCGACACCTACCAGGAACCACAGCAGGTGATCGACTGGTATTACAGCAATGATCAGATCCTGAACCAGATCAAAAACCTGGCTCTGGAAGATCAGGTGGTTGATCATCTGTTGGCTTCTGCTAAAGTCATCGAGAAGCCGGTTGCATACGAGGAGGCGATCAAGCCCGCTCAACAGCCAACCGAACAGACAGAAGCCTGATCCGGGTAGCCGGTCAGGACGCAAGCCGCGGGGGAAAACGGCAGTTGGCTTGGCTGACTGTCGTTTTTTCGCTTATCAGGATAAGGGGAATTCTTGCATGTCCGATATCCATTCCGGGCGCTCCATCGATATCACCAACTCCGGGCTGGTCCCCATGGTGGTGGAGCAGAGCGCGCGAGGCGAACGTGCCTACGATATCTACTCTCGCCTGCTCAAGGAGCGGGTCATTTTTCTGGTGGGGCAGGTCGAGGACCACATGGCCAACCTGATCGTCGCCCAGTTGCTGTTCCTTGAAGCGGAAAACCCCGACAAGGATATCCACCTGTATATCAACTCACCGGGGGGCTCGGTCACGGCGGGCATGGCGATCTACGATACCATGCAGTTCATCAAGCCCGACGTCAGCACGATGTGTATCGGTCAGGCGGCCAGCATGGGAGCTTTCCTGCTGGCGGCGGGGGAGCATGGCAAGCGCTATGCGCTGCCCAATGCGCGGGTGATGATCCATCAGCCTCTGGGGGGCTATCAAGGCCAGGCGACCGATATCGAGATCCACACCCGTGAAATTCTGTCCATCCGCGAAAAATTGAATCGTTTGTTGGCGCACCATACCGGCCAGTCCCTCGAAACGATTACACGGGACACGGATCGCGACAATTTCATGGACCCGAAAACCGCGGCCGAGTACGGTTTGATCGATAGTGTGCTCGAGCGCCGCACCGAGAGCGAGTGAGCCCGACTGGTTGCGGTCGGGTTGAAATTCGGCTGCCTCGGGCGCATAACAGTTGCAAATGGTTTTTTTGAGGTAAAACGATGGCAGACAAGACCACCGGCAAAGGGGGAGAGGGCAGTAAACTGTTCTGTTCCTTCTGCGGTAAAAGTCAGGATGAGGTGCGCAAGTTGATTGCGGGCCCCTCTGTCTTTATCTGTGATGAATGTGTCGATCTCTGCAACGATATCATCCGTGAAGAGGCCGAGGAGTCGGAGGAGCAGGAGCCGGACGATACCCTGCCGACACCGGCCGAGATCAAGGCCACTCTGGACGATTACGTGATCGGGCAGGAGCGGGCCAAAAAGGTGCTCGCGGTGGCGGTTTACAACCACTACAAGCGGTTGCGCTTCCAGAAACAGGGCGACGTGGAGCTCGGCAAGAGTAACATCTTGCTGATCGGCCCCACCGGCAGCGGCAAGACCCTGCTGGCCGAGACCCTGGCGCGGCTGCTCAATGTGCCCTTCACCATAGCCGATGCCACCACCCTGACCGAGGCGGGCTATGTGGGTGAGGATGTGGAGAACATCATCCAGAAGCTGCTGCAGAAGTGTGACTACGATGTGGAAAAAGCCCAGTTGGGCATTGTCTATATCGACGAGATCGACAAGATCTCCCGCAAGTCCGATAACCCCTCCATCACCCGCGATGTGTCCGGTGAAGGGGTGCAGCAGGCGCTGCTGAAACTGATCGAGGGCACGGTTGCGTCCGTTCCCCCCCAGGGTGGGCGCAAGCATCCGCAGCAGGAGTTTCTGCAGGTGGATACCTCCAACATCCTGTTCATTTGTGGCGGTGCGTTCGCCGGTCTGGGGAAAATCATCCGTGATCGCAGTGAGCGCAGCTCCATCGGTTTCAGTGCCGTGGTCAAGAGCAAGGATGACAGCCGCCTGAGCGAAGTGCTGCACGATGTCGAGGCGGAAGATCTGGTCAAGTTCGGCCTGATTCCCGAGTTCGTGGGCCGGTTGCCGATGGTGGCAACCCTCTCCGAGCTGGATGAGGAGGCGCTGATCCGCATTCTCACCGAGCCCAAGAACAGTCTGGTCAAACAGTATCATGCGCTGTTCGAGATGGAAGGGGTGGAGGTGGACTTCCGTGAGGATGCCCTCAAGGCGGTGGCCGAAAAAGCGCTGGAGCGGCGCACCGGTGCCCGCGGATTGCGCTCCATCCTCGAGGCCACGCTGCTGGATATCATGTATCAGCTGCCGTCGATGGATAACGTCGCCAAGGTGGTGATCGACGAGGGGGTGATCACGGGTACCTCCGAACCGATCCTGATCTATGAGAATCAGGAGCCGGCCAAGGCCAAGGCTTCGTCCGATAGCTGATTTCGCGCTCAGTATCCTTTTAAATCCCCGCCCCGCGCGGGGATTTCTGCTTTGGGGGCAGGCTATCGCGCTTTGGCTGCCGGTACGGTTGGGCCAGATCGCGAGCTTCTGGTGGTCGGACGGGCTTGGTCAGTCAAGTGTATCCCGGGGCCGTCCTGGTTCATTATAATAGGTGGCGCCGAAGTACCCGCCTTTCCCGTTCTTTAGATCCGGATCTTTTTGCATCATGTTTCGATACTGTCTTGCCTCGCTACTGTTGCTATCCACCTCATTTGCCCACGCCGGTATCATTCCGTCATTTAGAGATGAGGATGGGACCACCAACTGGCAGCATGTTGCCAACTTTTCCAGCGGTGTGCTGATCATTCTGCTGACCCTGGTGGTGCTGGTGCTGTTCGTCGTCTGGCGCCGCGCCCGCGGCTACAACCGTGAGCTGGAGCAGATTCGGGGGCATCTCGAGGAGCGGGTACGCGAGCGTACCGCCCGCCTCGAACGGGAAGTGTCGGAGCATGTGGTGACGACGCGGCGGCTGCAGGCATCTGAAACCTATATTCAGAATATTCTCAGCTCCATGCCGCTGGTGCTGGTCGGGCTCGACCGGGAGGGCACCATCACCCAGTGGAACCCGCGGGCCGAGCAGCTTTCGGGGATCAAGGCGGTCGATGCGGTCGGGCGCAACCTCTGGGCGATCTATCCCGACATTACGCTGAAGCCGAGCCATATCGAACAGGCGCTGCAGAACAACGAGACCCTCACCTTGCGCTACAGCCAGCCGGGCAGTTACTACATGGACATTACCGTGTACCCGCTGGAGAACTACAGTGAGCCGGGTGTGGTGGTGTTGGTGGATGATGTGACCCGCCGCGTGATCGCCGAAAACATACTGATTCAGCATGACCGATTGGCTTCGATGGGCGAGCTGGCCACCACCATGGCCAGCGATATCAACAAGCCGCTGCAGGCGATTCTGTTCGATCTGCGCAGCTTCCAGAGCCTGCTTCAATCCGCCACTTTTCTGCAGGAGGGGGGCAAGCAGAAGGAGGAGGTGGCACGCCTTCATCGTCTACTGCAAAATGCAGCGGAAAACGGTCGTGAAGTGGAGTCGGTGATACAAAATCTGCTGGAGTTTGCCCGTGGCCGAACCACGGCGCCAACCCATGCCAATGTGATCGACATCATCGAACACTCGGTCGATCTGGCCGGTGAGGTGCTGTCGCTGCCCGATGCGATCCCCTTCAGCGCGGTCAAGATCGAACGTCACTATGAGCCCGATCTGCCCAGGGTGCCCTGCTATGTGACGGAGCTGCAGCAGGCGCTGTTGAGCATTTTGCGCTACTCGCTCAGTGCATTGAATGACAAGGTGATGCGGCAACAGGAGGGGTTTGAACCCACGCTGAAACTGTATGTTTCACGCAGTTATGATTCTCTGTCGCTACGTATTCAGCATAATGGTGTTGGCCTTGGCAGCGAGGAGCAGATGTACCTGTTCGAGCCCTATCCCCACCGTGCCGAGAATGAAATAGCATCGGCCTCGAAGCCGGAGCAGCGGCTCTCTTTCGCTTTTTATGTCATCACCCAGCAGCACCGGGGCCACATGGCGGTGACATCGGACCCGGCCGTGGGCACCACCTTCCATATTCAGCTGGAACTGGAATGAAGCCGCGCCATCACCGCCGTGGTGTCGTTTGAACACTATATTCTCACGGCCAGGGGGCTATACTGGCAGGTGGGTGGTAATCCGGTATCGAACGGATCGGCCGTCACTGTTTTTGCGTGTGGTATGAAAAACAACAAGAGGTTATGAAAAGATGATCTACGCACAGCCAGGACAAGCAAACGCCATCGTCACGGTGCAGCCACGTTATGGCAACTTCATCGGTGGCCAGTGGAAGGAACCGGTAAAAGGGGAGTATTTCAACAATGTTTCCCCGCTGACCGGTGAGGTGTTCTGCGAGATTCCCCGCTCCAGCGCTGAAGATATCGAGCTGGCGCTGGATGCGGCCCACGCGGCCAAGGACGGCTGGGCACGCACCCCGGTACAGGAGCGCGCCAACCTGTTGCTCAGGGTTGCCGACCGTCTGGAGGCCAATCTGGAACAGATCGCCGTGGCCGAGACCTGGGACAACGGCAAGGCCGTGCGCGAAACCCTGGCCGCCGATGTGCCGCTGGCGATCGACCACTTTCGCTACTTTGCCGGCTGCATCCGGGCACAGGAGGGCTCCATCGGCGAAATCGACGAAAACACCGTTGCCTACCATTTCCATGAGCCGCTGGGCGTCGTTGGCCAGATCATCCCCTGGAACTTCCCTCTGCTGATGGCCGCCTGGAAGATCGCCCCCGCCCTGGCCGCCGGTAACTGCATCGTGCTCAAGCCCGCCGAGCAGACCCCTTGGTCGATCCTCAAGGTGATGGAGCTGATCCAGGATCTGCTGCCGCCGGGCATCCTGAACATCGTCAACGGCTTCGGCAATGAAGCCGGCCAAGCGCTGGCCAGCAGCAAGCGGATCGCCAAGATCGCCTTCACCGGCTCCACCCCGGTAGGCTCCCACATCCTGAAGTGTGCCGCCGAGAACATCATTCCCTCCACGGTGGAGCTGGGGGGCAAGTCTCCCAATATCTACTTCGATGACATCATGGACCATGAAGATGCCTTCATCGACAAGTGTGTGGAAGGTAGCGTATTGGCGTTTTTCAACCAGGGCGAAGTCTGCACCTGTCCCTCCCGTCTGTTGGTGCAAGAGAACATCTACGATGATTTCATCGCCCGGGTGATCGAGCGTACCCAAAAGATCAAGCGGGGCAATCCGCTCGATACCGATACCATGGTCGGTGCCCAGGCTTCCCAGGAGCAGTTCGACAAGATCATGAGCTACTTCGAGATCGGTCGAGCCGAAGGGGCCCAGATCCTGATCGGTGGCGACCGGGAGCCGCTCGGTGGGGGGCTCGAGCGGGGCTACTACATTCAGCCCACCCTGCTCAAGGGTAGCAACGAGATGCGCGTGTTCCAGGAGGAGATCTTTGGCCCGGTCGTATCGGTGACCACATTCAAGGATGAGGCGCAAGCGCTGGCCATCGCCAATGATACCGAGTTCGGTTTGGGCGCCGGGGTGTGGAGCCGTGATATCAACCGCGCGTACCGCATGGGCCGGGGTATTCAGGCCGGGCGGGTCTGGACCAACTGCTACCACCAGTACCCGGCGCACGCCGCGTTTGGAGGTTATAAAAAATCCGGCATCGGACGCGAAACCCACAAGATGATCCTCGATCACTACCAGCAGACCAAAAACATGCTGGTCAGCTACGACATCAACCCGCTGGGATTCTTCTGACCGGAGGATAGCAGGCCAGATGGGGTGGTCAAGGCGGTGCGCCGTTGCACCGTCGCTGCCCGAGGGGGCGGATCGTCCAGTATTATCACGACGATCTTTACTACACCATCGAGGTGTACGACGGTGACGTCACGCGCATCGAGTGGACCCGCTAACGGGCCCGCCTTGCCTGAGAAAGAGGGGCGGGCTTGCGCGCACTTCCCGCGAAGCCATCGGGATTGTTTTGCTGCCAGCGCCAGGCGTCGGCCATCATCTGATCCAGACCGCGTTTGGCCCGCCAGCCCAGCTCCGCGCGCGCTTTACTGGGGTCTGAGTAACATACGGCGATGTCACCGGCGCGGCGGCCTGCCACGCTGTAGGGCACGCTGACCCCACTGGCGGCCTCGAACGCTTTTATCATATCCAGCACGGAATATCCCTGGCCTGTGCCCAGGTTCCAGGTATGTACCCCGGCATGATCCTGCAGATAGCGCAACGCCGCCACATGCCCCTCGGCCAGATCGACCACATGGATGTAATCCCGCACCCCGGTGCCGTCGTGGGTGGGGTAGTCGTCCCCGAACACGGACAACCGCGGCCGCTTGCCCACCGCAACCTGGGTGATGAACGGCAGCAGATTGTTCGGTATCCCGTGTGGATCTTCGCCCAGGGTGCCACTGGGGTGGGCCCCCACGGGGTTGAAGTAACGCAAAATCGCCACCCGCCAGCGCGGGTCGGACGCGGCCAGATCGCGCAGCATCTCCTCGACCATCAGCTTGGAGCGCCCGTAGGGATTGGTGGGCCGACCGACCGGGGTCTCTTCCGTGATGGGCATTTTCGCAGGCTCACCGTAGACCGTGGCGGAGGAGCTGAAGACGATGTTGAACACGTCCGCCTCTGCCATCGCCGCCAGCAGCACCTGGCTGCCATGAACGTTGTTGTCGTAATAGCGCAGCGGCTGGGCGACGCTTTCGCCAACCGCTTTCAAACCGGCAAAGTGGACCACCGCGGTAATCGGGTGAGCGGCGAAAACCTGTTGCAGCCGGGCGGCATCACGCAGATCGCCCTGTATGAAGGCGATCGGCTTGCCGGTTATCGCCTCGACCCGCTGCAGCGCGATTGGCGATGAGTTGCACAGGTTGTCCAGTACGACAAGCTCAGCGCCCGCGGCGGAGAGCTCGATCAGGGTGTGGCTGCCTATATAGCCGGCGCCACCGGTTACGAGAATGGTCATAGTCAGGTCGGGGTCTAATGAGAGATCGGGCCCAGAGTAACAGTTCACAGTGTAACCATTCACTGTCTCCAGTGCTCCGATCTCTGGGGCGTTAAGCCGGCTATGCGCGCCGGCCCGTCAGATCGGTGCGACGCCAAAGAGCCACTGGTGGGCGCCGAGCAGCAAGACCACATAGAGTGCAAGCCCTGCGACGACGGCAATGACATCGTTGGCCTTGTTGGCTGGCAGTGTGGGGATGGCTCGCTGGGTTCTGCGTTTCATGGAGATCCGATCGACCACCGCCCAGGCCAGGAAGGCCCCGAACAGCAGGAGATCGTGCAGCATTCCGTTTACCAGCAGGTGTGCCACAGCCCAGAATTTCACCGCCGTCAGCGTGGTGTGCCCCACTTTCGCCTTGATTTTGCCCGGGAGGTAGGTGGCGAGCAGCAACGGCAATACAGGGAGCAGTAGTAGCAGGGCCAGATGCTTGAGCCAGCCGGGAGAGGTGTAGATCACGGTCGGAGCCATACGGGCGGCGTCGTAACCATAAACGATCAAAATCAGACCGACGAGGGAGATCAGGGAGTAAACCCCTTTGAAGGGCCACTCCCCCATGGCGGCGCTCAGCCGGTTACGCAGCGGTTCGTTGACGATGGAGAGTGAATGTACGCCAAGAAATAAAATCAGGCCGGCAATCAGTGTGGTCATGTGCGGAACTCCGTGTGGCGTTGGGTGAGAAGTGGGGCCGGTGCCCGTGGCGGGCCCCCGCATTGAACCTCGGGCAGTATAGTAGAGCAGGGCGCGTGGTGGGAAGCGCAGGCAGAAAAGGGCGGGTCTCTGCGTCGGGGGGATATGAAAATAGCTCACTGCCCGTGGCGAAGATTTCACCACCTTTGCTACCCAAGTGAATATAATTCACACTTTGCCTGAAACCAACCGGATAATGGACAGCACGTATGAGCGATACCCTGCAGCAAAAATTTGCCGACCCTCACCGCAGCGTTTGCTTTGTGGGCACTACCCCGCCCAAGGCCAGCACCGAGGATGAGCGGATGCAGGAGATCGCCGCGCGCCTGTTGGCCCGACTGGACCCACTGGAGTATGACGGCCTGATCGTCTACGACATTCAGGATGAGAGCAGCCGCATCCACACCCCGCGCCCCTTTCCCTACATGGAAACCCGCGACCCGCGTGACTACTCGCGCCTGCTGGGTGAGCAAAGCGGCAAGCCGATCATCACCTACAAGAGTGTCGCCCAGCGTGAACCGGCCGATTTTGCCCGCTGGCTGGAGCAGAGCTGGCACGATTACGGCGTGCGCCATCTGGTGCTGGTGGGCAGCCCCTCATCCGAGGGTGAGATCAAGCTGACACTGAACGCCGCCTACGCCGTGCTGCAACAACAGCCGCACCCGTTCCACCTCGGTGGCGTTACCATCGCCGAGCGCCATGCCGCAAAGGGCAATGAACATGAGCGCCTGCTGAGCAAAATGGCCCATGGGTGTGAGTTTTTCGTCTCCCAGGCGGTGTACAACGCCCGCGCCACCATCGACCTGCTCACCTCCTACGCCGCTCGCTGCCGCGAGCAGGGGTTGACGCCACGGCGCATCATTCTGACATTCACCCCCTGCGGCAGCGCCAAGACGCTGGAGTTCATGCAGTGGCTGGGGATCTCGATCCCCGAGGCCACCCGCCACCGCATTCTGGGCGCGGAACAGCCGTTGGTGGAATCGATTCGCATCTGCCAGAGCAACCTGGAGCAGATTCTGGATGCCTGCCTGCCGCTGGGCCTGCCGCTGGGGTTGAACATTGAAAGCCTGACCAACCGCAAGGCGGAAATAGACGCCTCGATCCAACTGTATCAACGGCTCAAGGCGACGCTCGACCGGCGTCTGGCGGAGCGGCAGCCGGCTCAGGGTTGACCGGCTTGCTCCTGCTTTGCCTCCGCCCCGGCCTGTGATTGTGCCAGCCGCGCCTGCAGCTGCTCGAGATTGCGCCGCGCACTGTCGTATTTGTCGCGCTCCCAGATGATCACGGCGCGCTCGAAATCGATCTCATATTTGACCGAGCGCAGAAAATCCATGCCCAACAAGCCGTCGTAGCGACCGGGTTGTGCATGCTCGATAACGCTGGCAGAGACCGACTGCAGTTTGTAAGGGCCCACCTCAAACCGGTCGAGGGTTACATTGCGGGTTTCGATCACCGTTCCACTGGCTATTTGCGCTTTGCCGCCCCGGCTCGTGCCCACGCCCAGCCCGCTGAGCGCATCCTTGTGAATGACCGTGGAGGTTGCCCCGGTATCGAGAATCATGTTCAGGGTGGCATTGCGCCGCCCTACCGTCACCTTGACCGGCACCAGCACACTGTTCCCCTTGATCTCAACCGGCGTTTCCAGCTTGCGCATATATGCCTGCATCGACTCGATTTGAGCTTCGATGGTGGTATCGGCGTTCGTTTCTTCCAGCGCGGGGGGCGCAGTGGTTTCCAGTGTGTTTTTGGCTACCTTACGGCTCTGTTTCACCACAACGTCATCACGGTACTGCGCGGGAATCTGGCTTTTCCGATCCACATAGACTTTGCGGCCATGTTCATCAACGTAGTGGTATACCTCTGCCAGCACCGGCTGAGTTGCCAGACACATACCCAAAAAGAAAATACACTTTTTCATCCCTGCCTTCTCCTGACGCTCAGCCGCCTGAAAGTTTCACCGTATACCCTTGCGCTTGCAGAATCTGCTGCAACCGTTCGCGGTGATCGCCCTGAATTTCGATCACCCCCGCTTTGATCGCGCCACCGGTGCCGCAACGCTCCTTCAGCGTTTTTGCCAGCCGTTTCAACTCCGCGCCGGGCAGCGGCAGACCGCTGATGGTGGTAACGCCCTTGCCCTTGCGGCCCTTGGTCTCGCGGCGGATCCGCACCACACCATCGAGCGTGGCCAACCGCTCAGCCTCGCGCAACTGCTCGCAGCGGCACTGCGCCTTGGCCATGCCGCACTCGGGGCAGTGCTGCCCGCTGTCGGTCGAATATACCAGCCCACTGAGCTGCTCGCGTAATCCTGCCATGGTGTTCAACTCCACTGCTGTTACCTGTCAAAGCCCAACCCCAGCCATCTGCCGGGCGAGATAGCTGGCGTAGTTATCGGTCATGCCCGAGATAAAATCCAGTGCGCGGCGGTAGCCGTAGTAGAGTGGGCCGTCGGCGGCGGGAGCGTGGATGCCCATCAGGCTGAGGATCTTCTGGCTGCGATACCCCAGCCCATCAGCGCCGTTGCGGTGCTGTTCGTAGACCGCATCCACAAATGCCTCCAGCAGAATCCCCAGCGTGGTGTAAGCGCCCACTTCCAGCTCCGCCTTGCGGGTATCGGGAAACACCCGTTCACGGGCGACCCGCTTTGCGGTGCCGATCCCCGCCCGCACCAGCGGATCACCATCCAGCAACAGCTCACCGGTGTAGCGCCCGGCCATGATGGCGTCGTATTGGCGCACAAACGCGTCGACCACGGAGTTGACCATATTCTCCATCGCCTTGCCGCGCAAGGCGGAAATCTTGCGTCGGGCGGACGCCTGGGAGGCGAAGATGGCGTCATCAAATTCGAGATCGCCGCACAGCTGCAACAGAATCTGTTTTACATCCTCAAAGCCGAGAATGTGCAGCTCGATGGCATCCTCCAGATCGAGAATGGCGTAACAGATATCGTCTGCCGCCTCCAGCAGATAGGCCAGAGGGTGGCGGCACCAGCGCCCCTCGCCCCGAGGGACCAGGCCAAGATCGCGCCCCAGGGCGTGCAGGATTTCCGCCTCGCAGTGGAATACGCTGAACTTGCCGCGCGGGCCAGCGTGCTCTACCCCCCAGGGGTATTTCAGCAGCGTGCCCAGGGTGGGGAAGGTCAGCCGCAGGCCGCCGTCGAACAGGTGGTTCTCGATCCGCGTGAGCACTCTGAAGCCCTGGGCATTGCCCTCGAACAGCTGCAGATCCAGCCGCTCCAGCTCGTTCAGCGGTTGCAGCCGCACATCCTCCCGGTGACGGCTGAACCAGTCGCGGATCGCATACTCACCGGCATGGCCGAAGGGGGGGTTGCCAATGTCATGCGCCAGACCGGCCGACTGGACGATCAGCCCCAGATCATGCGGCGTAACCCAGGGCGGCAACTGATCCGCGACCAGCTCACCCACCCGGATACCCAGGCTGCGGCCCAGGCTGCCAACCTCCATGGAGTGGGTCAGGCGGGTGTGGATATGATCGTTGAGCGCAAACGGGTGAACCTGGGTCTTGCGGCCCAGGCGACGGAAGGCGCTGGAAAAGATGATGCGGTCATGGTCTTTATGAAAATGGGAACGTCCGACCTCGTCGGGCGTCAGCTCGGCATGGCCGTAGCGCTGAATCGTCAACAGCTGCTCCCACTGCATCACGCGGTCACCAACACTCGCTGACATTGCCCGCGCTGGCGCCCTTCACCCCGGCCTGATCGACAGACAAGGTGCCACAGCGATCCCCCGCCATGGCCCCCTTGGGAACGGCCTGCAGCGTGTAGTTCTGCGCATCTACATTTTGTAGCTGCAGATCGTAAAACTTGGTGTTGCCATCCCGCGGGGCCTCGGTGAAGGGCAGGTCGGGCGGGTCACCGGCCGCATCGACGTAGCGCCCGTTGGCGGTGTAATACCGCTCCATGAACTGCGCCAACTGCAGCAGATTGGCACGCGCATCGGAGCGGCGCGAATCCTGAACGTAGCGCTGGTAGGAGGGGTAGGCAATGGCGGCCAGTATCCCGATGATGACAACGACGATCATGAGTTCGATGAGGGTGAAGCCTTTCGTTCTGCTCATTTCATCAACCGGTGTATGTATTTGAGTTTGTAGGGCGGCTTTTGGCTGAAATCGGCATCGAAAAATACCTGATCACCTATTTGCAGGGTATCGAGAGGCACCTCCCAGTATTTCCCCGGCCAGGAGATCACCTGCCCCACTTTGGTGCTTGCGTCCACCCGAAATCGGGTTCCATCGATCACCACCTCACGCCTGGGCGCATCACAGCGTTCGACAACGCCGAAGCCGGCCTGCGTCGGGGCGGTCACCACCGACTCGGCCGCGGCTGTCAGGGTGAACAGCAGCGCCACACAGTATAGCAATAGGCTCTTTGGGTTAAACATGGTCAAACACCTCATTCATACACTTCACGCCAGCTCTGGCGGCCAATGGCCCCGACCCCGGGGTTCTCTTTTAGCAGGGTTGCTTTATCGATCACTTTGAGTTCCGTGTTCTCATCGATCGCAATAATGGTCGGCTCGACCACTTCGTGGTCAAACTTCATGCCAGCGGTAAAATCATTGCCACTATTGCTGCTTTTCGTCCTGTCCAGGGCGGTGAAGCGACTGTCGTTGTTCAAATCAAACACGGA
>JAXHUI010000047.1:12067-16312 GCA_034189745.1 Pseudomonadota bacterium | reverse complement strand
AACCGCTGCAGTTGATCACCGCCGCGCTGACCGAAGGGGTAACCCGCCCGGAGGTGCTGCTGCCGGCGGAGGGTTCTCCCCACCATTATGCCCTCAAGCCCTCCGACATGCGCAAACTGACCGAGGCGAAAGTGATCGTCTGGATCGGCCCCGGGCTGGAACAGTTTATGGTGCGGCCCCTGAGCCGAACCGATGCGGAGATCGTAACCTTGCGCCCCGATCTCAAGCCGCAGCGGCACCAGGAAGCCGAGCCCTCCGAGCTCGATTCGGGCGATGATGCCCACCATGATGAGCCGCAACAGGACGCTGAAAACCCCGCGGCAGAAGATCATGGCGAAGCGCCACATGAGCATGGCGCCGGCAATGATCCCCACATCTGGCTGGACCCGATGCAGGGGCTGGATATTGCACAACGAGTACTGCCGGCCCTGCAACGGGCGTTTCCGCAGCACAGGCAGCTGCTGCAACAAAACTATGCGGCCTTTGCCACTGCACTGCGACAAAAGGAGCGGGCCATCGCCGCACAGCTGGCACCCTACCGGGATGCAGGGTTCTTTGTATTCCACGACGCCTATTCCGGTTTTGTCGACCACTATGGCTTGAAGCAGCTGGGCTCCTTCACGGTCGATCCCTCCCGCAAGCCCGGCGCACGCCACCTGGCCGAGATCCGACGGCAGCTCGAGGCGGCCAGCGCGGTTTGTGTATTCAGCGAACCCCAGTTTACCAGCGCGGTGGTGGATGCCATCACCAGCGGCCTGCCGGTCGCAAAGGGTGAGCTGGACCCGCTGGCGCGCTCGATCGAGCCCTCTGCGGATGGGTATCTGAACTATCTGCAGAGTATCAGCGACAGCTTCCGTGGCTGCCTGGCGAAAAAAGCGGATTAAAACCCGGGGCCAGGCTTCACAAGCCCCATGGGGCACTATATAATGCGCCCCACTTTCGAAGCAGATGTGGTGGAATTGGTAGACACGCTAGCTTCAGGTGCTAGTGCCTTCACGGGCGTGGGAGTTCGAGTCTCCCCATCTGCACCACCTTCATCTCGGGATGCAAGGCGCTTTGGAAGTAAAAATCGAGTGGTAGCGCACCCTAAAACGTCACACCCGATGCAGATGTGGTGGAATTGGTAGACACGCTAGCTTCAGGTGCTAGTGCCTTCACGGGCGTGGGAGTTCGAGTCTCCCCATCTGCACCAGCCTGATCAGGCTCCCGCCCACCGGAGTGAAACCCCGGAACGAGAAAACCCCCGACCAGATCTGACGCCATCAGGGGTTTTGACCGCTTTGCCGCGCTGCCCTTTCAGCCAGCGACCAGCAGATACACCTGCACCAGCGCCGGCAGGATCGCCACCACCAATCCCGCCAACACCATGGCGATCGATGGCACGATCCCGATCATCTCTACACCTTTCTCGTTGTGTGCATGACTCATGACAGCTACCTCACTGGGTTTGGTTGTGGGCAGAGCGTGTCAGCCACTCTGCTTCGCCAGCGGATGAAGCAAACCGGATGCCAACCGAGAAATGTATTTATTCTTGTTAAAAATCAATGGGTTGATGAGTGTTTGCCGCGAATGGACTGGAGCCGAACCGCAGGTGTGTGCCATCGGTGGCATGGGACTGTCTTGACTGGCAGGTATGCCCTCCCCTGCGGCGGCGCCTTTCAGGGATAAAAAAGGGCGGCCGAAGCCACCCTCGTGTCGAGCCCCGAGCCCCGAGCCCCGAGCGCAGCGCGGTTCAGCGGCGCACGATGAATTGCGGCTCGATCAGCTCGGCATCTCCATCCACCACCTTGGCATAACTGGTTTTGGCATTGACGCGAACCACTTCGACCACGGCGATCTTCTCCTCCAGCTGGCCCAGAGACTCGTTGGTGTAGGGATCGAACAGCTCCTCGCCGAGCAGGTACACGGTCAGCCGCTCCCCTTTCTGCATGGATTTTCCCCCCTGGTTGAGCACCACCGTCTTGCCCTTCACCGCCACCACCCGGATCGGGTAGATGTTTGCCAGCGCCTTGTCCGTCAATTCCTCGGCCAGCCGAGCGGTGATGCCCGCCTGGGAGGAGCCATATTGGCTCAGCATGGCGCGGATCTCTCCATCGCTAAAGTTGAGGTTGATCGAGTCAGACCATTTCACCTGTCGCGTGGCGGCCAGAATGATTTTGTAGTCCAGCTGGGCACTGCCGCTGTAGCTGACGAGGGTTTCGCCGGTCAGCCGCAGTGTTTTGACCCGTTTGGTGCTGCGGAGATTGCGGATGTTACCCACGACGACGTAGTCGGCACCGAGTACGTTGCCGGCTTTGGCCCGTTCGGCCAGGGCGGCGTCGTCGCTGAGCCAGAGTGCTTTCTCCTGCTGAAATTCAGCACCAAACTCACGATCCAGCACATTCATGCGGCGGGACTGGGTGAACCGATCCAACACACGGTTGCGCAGCTCCGCCTCCACCCGGCTGGCCGGGGTGGTGTCGCCCAGCAGCGAAAAGCTGCGCCGGTCACTGTGGAACGGCATCACCGCCAGGGTGCGGCGGCTGTCCGCCGGCAGGCCGGGTTTGTCGTATCGCAGCACATGGATGTTGACATCGGCCCGGAAGGCGCCATCCGGCTCCTGTTCCACGGAGCGGATCTCGTAGCGCGATACCAGCCCGCGGGTCGCCAGGCTCAGATCGCCCCGTTGGGCCACCTCGAAGGAGGTCGAGAGATCGTCGCCCGCATCGGTGCTGCGGCTAGAGCGTCCAGAGAGTGTTTGCAGCACCTCGCGGCTATCGATGCTGACGCCCGTCGCCTGGCGCAGACCCTGCACCAGGGCGTCACTGATCGCCACGTTGCGGCTGCTGCCATAACCGACCGCGTCCACCGCCTGTTCAGCGGCGAAGCCGGGCAGGGCCCAGCCGAAGATGGCCAGAGCGAGCAGGGTGTTCAGTAGTGATCGCATCTGCCACTCCTCAGAAGTCGTCAGCGGACATCAGGTCCAGGCTTTGGCTGCTGCCGGCGCTGCCGGTGTGAGCCTTGCGCTCCTCCGTCTGAGCCGGTCGTGGGCGTTGTTTGGGCTGGAAGTCGCGCATATCGCGAGCGTTTCGTTCCGCAACGGGGTGCCATACATACACCACCCCGTTGATCTCGTTGCCATACTGGGGATGTTTGGCGGTCCAGCGCAGCAGCTGGCGGGTGCCGGGCAGATCGGAGAGGCTGCCGCGGGCGGAGATCTCGTTGTTGATCGCCTTCACCATCTCGATCCGCCTCTCCTGTGACTCCAGCACTCCCCCCTTCTCGACCCGCGCCACCCCGTCGGTGAGATCGACGCTTTTCCGGCTGGTCGTCGACTCGGCGTTGCCTACGGAGTTGAGCAGGTAGGCAAAGTTGGCGTAGGCATCCGCCTTGGCGTAGAGGAAAGCGCTCTGGCGCGCGTTCATCTGGCGGTTGGCGTCGGAGCCGTTGTAACCGGTGGCGGCCTGGCCAAAGGAGACCAGTACCGGGAAGCCGTTCTCGTCGAACATCCTGCGGATGCCAAACTCATGGATCAAGGCATTTGGGTTGGCACCGATACGCTCGCGCAGGGAGGGGCCGCCGGCCTTGTTGGGGTTGGGTGCCAGCTCCCCCTTGCTCTGTTTCATGTCGTAGACGAACTGGCGCATCTTGTCCGAAGCGACCACGATCACGGCGATGGCGTGGCGCCCCTGGGCATCGTTGGCTTCAAAGGTTTTGACCGGCATCAGGCCGGTCAGGCTGGCGCGGGCACGGGTCGAGATCTGCTCGCTGATGGAGTTTTCAAACAGGCGCGCACGCTTTTCCGGCGGGGCCGAGTCGAACTCGGTGGGGTCGATGCCCAGCTCACCGAGCTGCTCATCCAGCTTGCCGCCGGCCAGGGCGACCGCCTTGTTCAGCACCTCTTCCAGTTTGTTCGAGCTCTGCAGCTCTGCGGGTGAGAAGTGGGGCATCTGGCTCCGGTCTTCAAACAGCTTGCTTACCGTTTCGGCGCGGGTGTTGATCCCCTCGAACTCGATGAACTGGGCCTGGGCGTTCATCAACGCCTCTTTGTAGGCCATCAGGCGGTGGTCGGCCCAATCGGCCGCTTCCGGTGTGACCTTCACATAGCCGATCCCCTCGGCCATGAAGATGTCGCCGCTGTCGGCACGTTCGGCCAGTCCCGCTCCGGCGCCCTGTTTCCACTCGGCGATCATCGCCATCAGCTTCATGCCGGGGTCGACCGGTGCCGGTTCGGCGGCATCGGCAACGGCCTCATCCACCGCGACC
>JAXHUI010000047.1:0-11967 GCA_034189745.1 Pseudomonadota bacterium | reverse complement strand
CCTCATCCACCGCGACCGCTTCGGCCTGGGCGACGGTTTCAGGGGCGGCCGGTTGCGGCGGCGCGGCGGATCTGGTCGCGGTTTCCTGGGCGTGAACGCCGGTCATCAGGCTGCTGATGGTCAGTGCCAGAGCGGCTCGTTTGCACAATTTTTTCATTTTCAGTTCCCTTGTATGGATTACCAGGAGGTGCCCTTGGCGCTGCCGAGCTTGCGGATCGGGGTTTCCCCCTCCCACACGGCCAGGCCGGTGGCCAGGTCGGTCAGTGTCAGCTGGATGTAGTATTCGACCAACTGCTTGTCGCCATCGACCCGGTTGTTACGCTGGATGATCTTGCCGGAAAGACTCATGTTGGGGGCGGTCAGGCGTTGTTTAACCAGGCTGGCGCGGTCGATCTTGCGTGACTGGGCGAGCTCGGCGTAGGCCTGAGTCATCTGATCTTCGGCACCATCGAGACCGATGGCGGTGGTGGTCAGAACCTTGCCGCTGCGCAGCAGGTCGACGCGGATCTTCTTCACCAGCTGATCGGTATCGATCCGCTGCATGGTGTCGTTCAGGACGGTGGAGACCACCATGATGTTTTTCTTACCGTCGGTGCGATCGACCGCACCGGAGCTGAGCAGCGACTGCACCGCATCGGCGGCGGCCTGTTCAAAGTCGCTGCCACTGAGTCCCATGGTAACCGGCGCATTGGTGCTGTCGGAGGGGAGAAGCTGAGTTTCGGGGGTGCAGCCGGCGGCGATGCCCAGGGCCAGGGTCAGCCCCAACGCTTTGACCAGGGCGGTCTGTTTCAGGTGGCTCATGGTTCAATTCCTTGTGTGTGGGAGGCGGTGCCAGTGGCGAGATCGAACAGATGGATTTGGTAGTCGGCCGCGGTCGGGCTCGGGGCGACCCGGTCCAGTGCCACCGGCTCACCCGGGCGCAGTAGCCGGCGCTCCCAACGGGAGGCCAGGCCGGGTAGCTCGAAGCCGCTGGCGTCGAGCCAGACAAAGCGGTAACGCAGGGTCTGTTCCGATTGACTGCGGTTGTAAAGCCGTACCCCGGCGCGCAGCAGGTTGCCGGAGGCGGTACCCTGGGAGACGGCCTCGATCTGCAGATACCGGCTCGCCTTCGGACCGATGGTCAGCTGAGGCCACTGCGCCGGCTGCTGGGGTTGACTCTGGCACCCCGCCAGCAGGCCGAGCGTGAGTAGCAGGCCGATCACTCTCTTTTTCATCGCCAACTCCTTGGGGCTCAGGCATCGAACCCTGCGATCTGGTAAACCGGGACGCTGCCCGGGGCGGTGGCCCTGACATGGATCAGGGTGAACTGGTTATCGGGCAGGTCGATCTGGAGCGGCGTTGCCAGCCCCGGCGCTCGCAGCTGCAGTTTGCCATCGGCTGGCCTGCGCAGGCGGGCCACCTGCACCTCTTTCGGCAGGCTGGTCCAGCTGCGGGTGTCGGCCCGGGTGGTGGTGGCCTGATATAGACCCGCCAGCAGGTCACCCACATCGCCCGCCTTCTCCTGCGCCTGATACTGGAGGTACGCCTTGGAAAGGGTACTGGCGAGGGCCTCGGTCACCTTGAGGGGGAACTCCCGCTTGAATTCGGTCTGGATGACCCGATCCATGCTGGCCAGCAGCTCGGTTTTGCCCTGCGATCTGCCCCCGGCGTAGATCTCCAGGTAGGGATAAGCCTGGTCGCGCAAGCGCAGTTTGGGCAGCGCGATCTGGGAGTATTTCACCTGGTCGTTGAGCAGAAACAGCGGTAGCCGGATCACGATCTCATCGACGCTGGGCGCAGCGCCGTTTTCGAAGATCACCCAAACGGCCGGACGCAGCCGCTGTTTGTGCCACCGGCCCCGGCGCAGGTTGTCGATCACCATCAGATCGGTCTTGACCGCCGCATTGGCCGTGGTCATGCCCGCCACGCGGCGCAGGGAGTGGCGCGCCTTGCCGTAATCCTCCCGGTCGGCGTTGGCCAGCATGAAGTAGAGCCCATGGAGGTAGTCTGTGTAGGGGTTGACGAAATCCGGGTAGGCTTGCCACTGTTTCAGTTCGGGGAAGTTTTCGAAAATGGCGTTTTCGGATGCCTGGCGGCTTTTGGCGAGGTCGATCATCGTGGCCTGGCCCCCATCGGGGGGTGCTTGCTGCTCCAGCGCCGCCATCTTCTCCTGCTGCTCGGCAATGCGTGTCTTGAAGGTCTCCTCGGCACGGCGTTGGCGGTCGGCGGCGCGGTTGAACTCGATGCGGGCGTTCTGCAGATCCTGCAGAAAGATGTTGTTGAGCGCCTTGTAGGTGTTGACCATGACACCGTCCATGACGGTGGGGCTATAGCGGTTCAGGTTGTCGTTGACCAGGGCGGCGGTGACCCGCTCGACCCCTTTGCGGCCAATGGATTCGGTGTCCTCCGCCTTCATCAGTTGTTCAGCCTGATCGAACACCCGGGTACTGAAGGCAAACTCGCCACTGGCATTGAGGGCGACTCCGGCCTGCAGCGACCAGAGCAGGTCGTTGCTTTTACCCTGCGGGTCGATGCCGCCGGATTCGAGCGCAAACTCGGCCGCGGCACGATAGTGACCGCCGGCGAGCCGCTGGTTGTAACTGTCGAGACTTTGCTTGCTGGTGAGTGTCTGGCAACCGCCCAGTGCGAGCAGCCCACCCGTCAGCGCCAGTGCCCTGAACCGGGGAGTGAGGTTTCTCATCGTGAACTCCATGTTTCCCTGAAACCGAAATCCTCTGGCCGGAAGGTTGACACCGGCAATTTTGGGATGTTTTGGCGAAATTTAGCAGGTATGCAAAATGGATTGAACCTTTTTTTGGGTTGATTCTGCGCAACATCCGAACGTGCATCCGCGGTTGCGACAGGCCGGCTCACCAGCCCCAGAACATCAACCACCAGGCCAGCAGGATCACTCCGATGGCCAGCGCTACGCCGCTCACCGCTGCCACTTGCCGCCCGCCCGTGGCGTAGCGGCCGGCGATGCGCCAGGCGAGCCGCAGGCACCACAGGCTGCCCAGGGCGAGCAGGAGGATGCGCGCCTCGTCGGCCCACAGCAGGCGCAGGCCGTCGCCGCGCAGCAGGCTCACCGTGGTCGCCGAGAGCCCCAAAAACACGCCCAACCCACCCAGCGGAATCAGGGCATAGGAGAGGTGCCACAGCCGCGCCCGGGACCAGCCACCGAGCGCTCGGTTGGCCAGCACCAGACAGAGGCTCAGCGCGCTGCCCAGCAGCAGGCCGGTGGCCAGGATATAGAAGAGCAGCAGGGCGCCGTCGAGCAGGTTGAAGACATCGTTCTGGGCCGGGTAGTTGGTCAGCAGCCACTTGGGAGCGGAGCTCTCCAGCGGCCACAGCCAACCCTGTTCGACCAGCCATCTGGCGGCGCCCTGCTTGAGCTGGACGAACCAGGGGCTGACACTCCAGTGGAAGGCGCCGATGGCGACCCCCAGCAGGCCGAAGATCAGCAGCAGGAACTCCCACGCCGTGGCACGCCCGGCGGGAGACTCGACCAACTCCGCGCCGAGGGGGCGGCTTTCGAGATGGATGGCGGACTTGTAACCGCTGCAGCGCGCGCACATGTGGCAGTCGCTGGCGCTGTCGAGCTGCCTGAGCGGAATCAGCGGGGCACAGTCCGGCGCGTGGGCGCGGGTCGCCAGGCCGGCACGCACCGCCTGGTTGTGAGCTTCCCAGGCGGCCTTGTCGGTTCGGTAGTGTAGCGGCGAGAGCTTGGCGAGCAGCGCGAACACGCCATTGACCGGACACAGGTGACGGCACCACACGCGCTTGCCCTTGCCGTAGATCAGCCCCACGCCGATGGCGGCGACGGTCGAGCCGCCGAGCACCACCAGGGCGCCGAGCGGATACTGATAGACGCTGGCCATCTGTCCGTAGAGCGTGGTGCCGAGAAACGCCACGAAGGGCCAGCCGCCCCAGCGCATCCAGCGGGGAATCGGTCGCCCCAGGCCGATGCGACTGGCCGCTTCGGTCAACGTGCCTTCGGGGCAGAACACTCCGCACCAGACGCGCCCCATCAGCACCATGCTGATCAGCACGAAGGGCCACCACACGCCCCAGAACACGAACTCGGCGAACACCGTCAGGTGAGTGAGGATATGGGCCTGATGATCGGGCAGCGCCAGCCAGGCCGGTACGATCAGCAGGCCGGCGTACAGGCCGACCACGCTCCACTGGATGGCCTGGATCACGCCGCGATGGCGCTGCAGCGCGCGGCTCAGCACGTTCAGCCGCGCAGGGCGCGGCATGGGGGCGGCGGCGCCACGACCGCGACTCATCCCACCGGCTCCTTGCGCTCTTTCAGGGTCGGCCGGGGTCGCGCTTCATGCCGGCGCTGCCAGCCCAGCAGGCCGAACACGACGAGCCAGTAGGCCAGGTAGCCCGACACCACCGTGAAGGCCGGCCAGGCGCGATAGCCGGCGAACGAGGCGAGCAGAGCGCCCACCCCGGTCCCGTCATCGAGCCAGGCGCTGGTGTCCCACACGGGGTCGGGTCCGGCGGGCAGCACGCCCAGGTTGATCAGCCGCTCCAGCCCGGAGACGAACAGCGAGGCGGCCAGCAGCAGTAGCAGCGTTTCGGTGATGCGAAAGAAGACCCGCCAGGAAAACAGCCTCGAGCCGAGCTGCAGCAGGCCGAAAGTGACCAGCGCCAGCGCGAAGCCGGCCGTGGCGGCGGCGAGGAACTCCCCCATGGCGCCGCTGTGCCACCGCGCCATGCCCATGCCGTAGAGGAACACCACCGTCTCGGCCCCTTCCCGGGCCACGGCGATGGCCACCAACAGAGCGATCCCCCAGTAGCGGGCCTGGGTCACCGAGTCGGACAGGCCGCGCTCGAGCTCCATTTTGAGTGTGCGCCCGTGCGCTCGCATCCAGACCACCATCTGCACGATCAGCACGCAGGCGATCAGCACCATGGCGGCCTGAAAGAGCTCCTGCGCAGCCCCCTGCAGCCAGCTGCCGGCGCCCATCAGGGCAGCGCCCATGATGCCGGCCAGCAGCAGCCCGCCGACCACGCCCAGCCACAGGTAACGCAGGCCGGTGCGGGCCTCGGCCCGTCTGAGCCAAGCGTAGGCGATGCCGACGACGAGAATTGCCTCGACGCTTTCGCGCCAGACGATGAAAAGTATCTGTTCGAGCATGTGCCGAGCCTCCCGTTCTACTGTGCGATCACGCGGCCGCGCGCATCGGGCAGATGGAATTCGTCGAAGAAGTCGTACTCGCCAGGCTTCAGCGGGTGTATCACCACAAAGGAATCGACCCCCGGCCCCAACACTTTCTCCTTGCGCAGCGAACGGCTCTCGAACTCGACCGGCGTGTCGCCGGTATTGTGCAGATTGAGCTTGAAGCGCTCGCCGGCCTTGACATGCAGCGTTTCGGGCGTGAGTGTGCCGTTGTGCAGCGTCAGCTCGTAACCGGGCAGCGCATCGGCGCGGGCTTGAGTCGTGCCGACAAGCAGCAGCAGCGCCAGGGCGCCAGTCAGGATCTTCATAACCACCTCCATACTCTTGGCTATCAACAGGGGTGAACCACAGCCTTGCTCAGTAACCCCCCTTCTTGCCGACGCCGGCATAGACGAACTCATATTCCACAGTGAATGGCGCATACCACTGGCCAACCCCGGTCTCCTTGTCGACGTGCCGCGGCATGTCGGGATGGCGCAGCGTGAAGGTGAGGTGGTAGCGGCCCGGGCCGTCGAGCTTGACGTTGGCGCCGTAGTGCGGACCATCGCTGGCGACCATGGGCATGAAGCGGCCCGCGGTGGGGCTGTCGCTGCCCGCCTTGGTGAGGGTGTAGTCGATCTGCAGATAGGGTATCCAGGCACCGGGCTCGAAGCCGTTGGGGTTGTTCTCGAGCGCATGGATGTCGGCTTCGAGGTGCACATCGGCCTGCGTCGCGGGCCGCTCACCGTCCGGCTCCATCACCACGGGTTGCAGGTAGACGGCCGCGATCTCCATACCATGTGCGAGTGTTGGCTTTCCAATGGGGTATTCCAGGGCCAGGGCCGGGGCGGCGAAGGCCAGCGACGAAAGGGCGAGCTCAGACAGGTGCTTCATGGCAATATCCTCGATTGACAGTGTTGGGTTGCTACGCCGAGAACCAATACTGCTAATCTAAATGATACTGATTATCAAAAGCAAACATTTTTCTGTATCTGCATTCCATTCCCCGGGGTGGGGCTGATATCGAGATGGCGTGGCGACCGCGCGAACGCTGCCATCGGGACGCTTGCGCCCCTGCGCCATCGAGTGATCACCGCGGCGCGGTGAATCCGCGCCCTTCCGGGCGGTGGCGGGGCTTTTGCGCGGGTTGGCGGGTGTTGGAGCGGCGGCTACCGCTCCCGCAGGGCCTGGCGGATGATCAGGAATGAGGAGTGCAGGAACAGACTGGCCATGATCAGCGCGACCAGCAGGTCGGGCCAGCCACTGGTGGTGCCCCAAACCCCCAGCGCCGCCGCCAGCACGAACAGGTTGCCGATGGCGTCGTTGCGGCTACACAGCCAAACCGAGCGCACGTTGGCATCGCCGTCGCGGTATTTCA
This sequence comes from Pseudomonadota bacterium, assembly GCA_034189745.1. Classification (GTDB taxonomy): domain Bacteria; phylum Pseudomonadota; class Gammaproteobacteria; order Pseudomonadales; family Balneatricaceae; genus Marinobacterium. Next base: position 5,440 of record JAXHUI010000047.1, on the reverse strand, counting down.
GCAAAATCATGACCGACGCCAGATTGGCGCAGAAGGCGAGCAGGGCGATCGAGCCCATCAGGATCGGCTCCGGGGTCAGCAGGAAAAAGGCGCGGTAGAGGGTCGAGCCCAGCACCCACGCCCCCATCAGGCCCAGCGTCAGCCCCTTGAACAGGGCGACCTTGCTGCGCAGGCTCAGGGCCTTGCCGATCACCAGCAGGCTGATCAGGTAGGTGAAGGTGTCGCCGAGGAAATCGAGCGCATCGGCCTGCAACGCCTTGGAACCGGACAGCCAGCCACCGCTGAGTTCGATCAGAAACATGCCGGCATTGATCACAACGACCCACCAGAGGGCGCGCCGATAGGCGGGGGTCGCCCCGTCAAAGGGTGTATTTTGCTCGCATTGGCAGCTCATGGTGACCTCCGTTGCCCGGCGATTGCGCTGCGCTGGCGCTGGGGTTTATTGCAATGCGCTTCGATCGAGCACATATTCCTGGAAACATCCGTCGGTTTATGCAGGATGATCATCGTACCACAGTGGCAGCGGCAGTCGCTCTGCCGGCCACAGGGATTGGAGACCGAAAATGACCTTCGGTAACGGTAACCGAGCCAGGGCCCGTTTTCTGGCCAAACGGCCTCGCGCGACGCTCCCACTCAAGCAGTCGATCCTCTGGGGACTGTTGCTGCTGGTAGGGTTGTTCATCGCCGGAATATGGATGATTTCCCGCCTCGATCTGGAGTATTCCCGCCGCACCCTGGCCGCAATGCAGCAGCGCCAGATCGAAATGGCGTTTGCCAATAGTCTCGATCGGATCAACCGCCACCTGCGCCAGATGGAGCAGGATGCGCAGTGGCTGGCACAACGGGTGCAGCAGTTGCGGGATAGCCCCGATCGCCGCCAGAAAGCCGAACTGCTGCAACGCCTCCAGGAGCGGGCCGAGTTGGACGGGGTCGGGTTCTGGTATGGGGTGGGCGGCGATCAGGGGCTCAGCGGTGTTCAGATCTATCGCGCGGCGGACGGGGTACACAGCGCGCCGGCACAGGCCGGGCTGGAGACCCGCCAGGCACTCTGGCAACCGCTGCTGGCGGGCACGGCGCAGCCGAACGCTCCCGGGTGGACACCGATCCATCCCCACCCCCTCAGCGGCAGGCCGGTCATCAGCCTGATCCAGCCGCTGCAGGAGGGTTCCCGGACCGTGGGCGTATTGATCACGGACTGGCAGCCGGCGGGGCTGCTGGCGCTGATCGACGGGGCCGACTTCAGTTCGGGCACGCGGACCTGGCTCAGTTCGGCTCCCGGCAAGCGCCAGGCCCGAGCGCAGGATGAAGCGCAGGCCGGTGGCTTGCTGGATCAGATCGAGCAGTACCTGATGTTTGAATCGGCACACGCGACGCTGCGGCACGACGCCTACCGGGCAGATGGGCAGCCGCTGGAGCTCTACTACGCCACCACGCGGGCGGGGCTGCGTCTGATCGCGGCGGTTCCAAGAGAGGGGTTGGACGCGGTTCTGCTGCCGCTGCAGCAAAACAGCAACCGAATTCTGCTGCTGGGTGGCCTGGCGATCCTGTTGCTGTCGGCCCCCATTCTGTTCAAGGTCACCGTGCCCCTGCGGGAGCTGAAAGCCTCCTACACCGATGAACTGACCGGACTACCCAACCGCACCCGCCTGCTGCAGGAGTTGAAATACGACAGTGGGGTGACCCTGATACTGATCAATCTGGACCGGTTTCGGGAGCTCAACGGTCTGTTTGGGGAGGCGTGTGGCGACTATATCCTCAAGGAGGTCGCGCTGCGGCTCGAGGGCTATGTCAGCGGTCGCCAGTGGCAGGGAACCCGACTCTACCGCCTTGGCGGCGACGAGTTTGCGATTCGGGCACCACGGCGCAAGCCAAAACTGATCGAGGTCGAACTGGAGGCGCTGCTGCGCTGCCTGCGTCAGGCTCCGATCTTTTGGCAGAACCATCAGATCAACCTCAGTGCGACGCTGGCCGCCGCTGTGCCCTGGTATGACACCCCACGCCGACACAGTCTGTTCATACACGCCAAAGAGGCGTTGCGGGAGGCGCGGCAGCAGGGGTTGCACTACTGTGTCTACGATGGCTCCCAGCCGCTGGAGCAGCAGTTCGAGCACAACCAGCTCTGGGCGGAAAAGCTGCGCGACGCACTGGATACCGAGCGGCTGGTTGCCTGGTACCAGCCGATTCTGAACAACACCACCGGCCGGATCGACAAGTATGAGTGTCTGGTGCGGATGCTGGATGAGAAAGGCAATCCGACCAGCCCCGGCCACTTTTTGGGGGTGGCCGGAAAACTCCGGCTCGACCGCCACATCACCCGTATCATGGTGGAGCGTTGCTTTGCCCGATTCCGGGAATCACCGCTGCAGTTCTCGATCAACCTGGCTTACGGCGACCTGCGGGACAGGGAGCTGACCTGCTTCATTCTTGAAAAGCTGGACGAAACCGGCGTTGGCCCCCGGGTGATTTTCGAGATTCTGGAGTCGGACAGCATCGACAACTATGACCAGGTGGAGGAGTTCATCGTGCTGGCAAAGCAGCGGGGCTGTCGCATCGCCATCGATGACTTTGGCACCGGCTATTCCAACTTCGAGCATCTGCTGCAGCTGCAGGTGGATCTGCTCAAGATCGATGCCAGCCTGATCCGTCATCTGGATACCGATAGCAACGCTCGCCGTGTGGTTCGAGGCATCGTCGGCCTCGCGCGCAGCATGAAGATCGAGACCGTGGCGGAGTTTGTCCACTCGCCGGAGATTCAGATGGAGGTGTTGCGGCTGGGAATCAGCTATTCGCAGGGGGCGCTGATCGGGATGCCCTCCCCCGAGCTGAGGGTGAATGTGCCCAGGGAGCTGGTGCAGCAGAGCTATTGTGGGCGCAGTACTACGCTGCAGCAGCGGCGCGCGCCGACGCCGGGCGGGCGCTGATGCCCGAAACGAAAAAGCCTCGCGTTGGCGAGGCTCTTGCGTTGAACTCTGGTGCCCAGAGGCGGAATCGAACCACCGACACGGGGATTTTCAATCCCCTGCTCTACCGACTGAGCTATCTGGGCGACGGGGGCGTATTAAACCGAAAACCCCGCGGGTGGTCAAGCCCTGTCGGTGGAATTATTTTTCCGGCGGAACGTAACCGTCGGCCTTGTCATAGGTTTCGCCGGAGAGGAACTTTTTCATCTCCTGCTGAAGGTAGCGGCGGCTTTCCGGGTCCATCAGGTTCAGGTGCTTTTCATTGATCAACATGGTTTGGTGCTCGGTCCACTCCTGCCAGGCCCGCTTCGATACCTGCTCATAGATCTCTTGCCCCAGCTCACCGGGGTAGGGTGCGCGCTCCAGCCCCTCCAGTTCCTGTTTGTACTTGCGGCAGAAAACCGTGCGTGTCATCTGTTGTCTCCGATTTTAGTGGGCGTAGCGCTCGAGCAGGCGCTTGACCGGGGCGGCCAGCCCAATGGTTGCAGGCTGCTCACTGTTATACCAGAGTATCGGCGGGCCTTCCATGACAGAGTTTGTGGGGTCTTTGAGTGCCACCCTGGCCGGGGTGATCTCCAGCTGGTAGTGGCTGAAGGTGTGGCGCAGCGGCGGCAACAGCTCGGTGGCGGCCTCATCCAGCGCCAGCCCCAGGGTCGTGGCCGCGGCGGGCAAAGTGTCCACCTCGGGCAGGCTCCAGAGCCCACCCCAGATGCCGCTGGGGGGACGCCGCTGCAGCAGGATCTCCCCCTTCGCATTGTGAATCAGCAGCATCAGCGTCCGTTTTACCGGCAACACCTTTTTCGGGCGGGGTGAGGGCAACTGGCCGGTCAGGTTCAGCGCCCATGCCTTGCAGCCCGGTCGCAGCGGGCAGAGCTGACAGTTCGGCCTGGCGCGGGTACACAGGGTTGCGCCCAGGTCCATCATCGCCTGGGTGTAATCACCCACCCGCTGCAGCGGGGTGGCCTGTTCGGCATGGGCCCACAGGTTTTTCAGCACCGCCGCGCTGCCGGGCCAGCCCGCCACGGCGTGAAAGCGCGCCAGCACCCGCTTGACGTTGCCATCCAGGATGACGGCGCGCTTGCCGGTCGCGATCGAGAGGATCGCGCCGGCGGTGGAGCGGCCGATACCGGGCAGCCGTTCCAGCTCCTCGACGCTGGGTGGAAACGCTCCTCCCCGCTCGCGGCTGATGATCCGGGCGGCCCGGTGCAGGTTGCGCGCACGGGCGTAGTAGCCCAGCCCGGTCCAGAGGTGCAGCACCTCGTCCAGCTCGGCATCCGCCAGCGCATGCACCGTCGGGAAACGCGCCATAAAGCGGTGGAAATAGGGGATCACCGTTTTCACCTGGGTCTGCTGCAGCATGATCTCCGAGATCCAGGTCGAGTAGACGGTTTTCTCCGCCTGCCAAGGGAGATCGTGGCGACCGTGCCGGTCGAACCAGGCCAGCACGGCACGGTGGAACTGCTCAGGCGTCATCGGCCAAGCAACCCCTTAAGGAGGCCGGTGCCCTCCTCGCCCAGCTTCTGTTTCAGTTTCTCCTCGACCTGGGTGCCCACTTTCTCCTCGATCTTGCGTTTGGCCTCCGCCTTGAGCAGATCGCCGATGAAGCGGGTATCCAGCCGGCACAGTTTGGCCGGCTCGGTCTGGAAACTGCCCTTGCAGCTGACCGGTATCTCCACCCCTTCGAGGCGGTCGTTGACCGAGCAGGTCTGGTTGAACAGGTTGTCTTCGATGGTCAGCCCCAGGCGGTACTCCAGCGTTTGCTGTGGCAGGTTGATGCTGCCCCGCCCGGTCAGCGCTATCGCATCGAGCTGGGCCTTGAGATCCCGGTTGCTGACCACCCCGTTGCGGATCTCGAGGCTGGCGCTCAGGTCGGCGAAGGGGGTGGTTTTGTCGACCTGGGCGGCGTCGATCCACAAAGCGGACAGGTCGTTGATCCCCTGGCAGAGGGATTGGGCCACATCGATCCCCTTGATCACCCCTTCGTTCATGCTCAGCCTGGCGGTGCCATCGAGGGAGTTGACCCAGGCGTGGATCGATTGCCCGCTCATGCCAAGCTCCAGCGTTGCATCGAACCTGCCGGCCACCGCATCGGTGTCGGCCAGCGCCTGCAGCAGCGAACCGATCTGCACTTCACTGCTCTGCGCCTTGACCTCGAGCCGCAGGGGTGGTTTGCGGGCATCGAGACGAGCGGTTGCGTCGATCCGCCCGGCAAACAGGCCGGAACTGAAACGGGTCAGCCGGACCACCCCTCCCGCGGCGCTCACACTCAAGCCGGGCTGGTTCAGAGTGATGCCGCTGACCACGAGGCTGCCCAGATCCAGGTTGGCACTGAGGTTGAGTGCCCGCAGCGGCTGCAGCGAAATGATCTCCTCCCGCGGCCAGCCCGCGCCGCGCGCTGTCGAGCCGGCGCTGGCGGTATCGCCCGGGTCGTTGGCGGCGGAGTCGGTGGCCGGTGGCAGGTAACGATCGGCATTCAGAGC
>JAXHUI010000046.1:0-16777 GCA_034189745.1 Pseudomonadota bacterium | reverse complement strand
TCCACCGCCCCGTTTTGCTCCATCGCGCACACCTGGTCGTTGACCATGACCGCGTTGCGCTGCAGGGCGTCCTTGACCTGTTTACCGGAAGCGGCCAGCCCTGCCTCCACCAGCAGTGTCGTCAACGGCAGACCGGCAAGGTCTGCTGGCAGCGGCGTTGACGGCAGACCATCCTGCTGCAGCTGGGCATAATCCTCCGCACCGAGCGCGGAGAGATCACCGGAGAACAGGGCATCGGTGATGCGCCGGGCGGCTTCGAGCGCCGCTTTGCCATGCACCAGCTCGGTCATCTGCTCGGCAAGCACTCGCTGCGCCTGGGGGCGGCCCTGCCGGGCCCGGTCCTCCGCTTCGATCGCGTCGATCTCCGCAAGCGACAGAAAGGTGAAGAATTTCATGAAGCGGTAGACATCGGCATCGGGGGTCTGCAGCCAAAACTGGTAGAACAGGTAGGGGGAGGTCTTGTTCGCATCCAGCCAGACGGCGCCGCTCTCGGTTTTGCCAAATTTGGTGCCGTCGGATTTGGTGATCAAGGGGAGCGTGAGCGCATGGGCAACCGCGCCATTCATCCGCCGGGTCAGCTCGATGCCGCCGACGATGTTGCCCCACTGATCGGAGCCGCCGATCTGCAGGGTACAGCCATATTTCTGGTTCAGCTGTTGGAAGTCATAGGATTGCAGGATCTGGTAGCTGAATTCGGTAAACGAGAGGCCGGAGCCTTCGCGCTCGATCCGCTGCCGGACCGACTCCTTGGCGATCATCTTGTTGACGGTGAAATGTTTGCCGATATCGCGCAGAAAACTGAGCAGATCAACGCTGGCGATCCAATCGTAGTTGTTGGCCAACACCGCCCCGCCCTCGCTCTCGAAATCGATGAAGCGACCGATCTGGGCTTTGAGGCACTCGCTCCACTGCTGCACGATCTCCGCCGAGTTCAGTTGCCGCTCCCGATCCTTGAAGCTCGGGTCGCCGATCAAACCGGTGGCTCCCCCCACCAGCGCGATAGGGCGATGACCGGCCAACTGGAAGCGTTTGAGCATCAACAGCGGTACCAGGTGACCAAGGTGCAAACTGTCAGCGGTGGGATCAAAGCCGCAATAGAGCGTCACCGGCCCCTGCGACAGATGCTCGACCAGTGCTTTCTCGTCGGTTGTCTGGGCAACCAACCCCCTGGCCTTGAGATCCTCGATCAAACCGTTTGCGTTCATTCCGCCTGAGTCCCCCCCGCTGAGTTGAGTGTAAACCGATGGCGCATTCTAAACGCTCCCCGGAATGGGAACAAACGCTATCCTTTATCCGCAATTGCGCTACACCCGGAAAATACGGCTTGGTGGATTTTCCGTTATACTTGATGGCCGGTACCGGCAACCTTTGCCAATGACATGACCAATGACATGGGTGTATTCGTGATCGCTTTTCTCCGTACCTTGCGCCAGCTACCGGCGCTGCATATCGCCGCCGCCCTGATCTGTATCACCCTGACCGGGTTGACCCTCGGCCTGATGCCGACACAAAAGGCCGCCGCCATCAACGGGCCCATCAACGCGCCCGGCGCCGATCGGTCGCAGCCCAGCAGAGCCGCCATCGCCTCCACACCCCCCCCGGTGGCGCCAGACGCGCACAATCCCCCCCCGGCAACGCCCCTCGATGCCAGCGCTGCCGGGGCGGGTACCCCCCCGGCCGAAACGGCAAGCGGAAGCGAAAACTGGGTCGAGTACCCCGTTCAGGCGGGCGACAACCTGACCACCCTGTTCGACCGGGCCGGGCTCGGCCCGCAGGAGGTCTATCGGGTCGCCAGCGCCGTCAGCGGCCGCGCTGCCCTGCAACGGCTCCGCCCCGGCGAGCGGATCGCACTGCTGGTCGAGGATGGGCAACTGACCCGGCTGCGCCATATCCGCAACCGCCTCAGCAGCACTGTGCTGGTGCGCACGGAGCAGGGCTACAACGTGATCGAGCAAACGCGCACGCCGGAGAAACGGATCGCCCATGCCGAAGGCGAGATCGTCAACTCCCTTTTTCTCGATGCGGCCCACGCCGGCCTGTCGGACAAGATCATCATGGAGCTGGCCTCCATTTTTGGCTGGGATGTGGACTTTGCGCTGGACATTCGGCCCGGCGATAGTTTTCAGGTGCTGTTCGAGGAGGTCTATCTCGATGGTGAGAAAATCGGCGACGGCGATATTCTCGCCGCCCGCTTCATCAACCAGGGCCAGCGCCATGAGGCGGTGCGCTACACCGACAGCCAAGGAGAAAGTAACTACTTCACCCCCGATGGCCACAGTATGCGCAGGGCCTTTTTGCGCTCGCCGGTGGACTTTCGCCGCATCAGCTCGCACTTCAAGCGGGAGCGGTTTCACCCGGTGCTGGGCAAGAAACGCCCCCACCGGGGGGTCGATTACGCCGCCGCCACCGGCACCCCGATCAAGGCCGCCGGTGATGGCAAGGTGATCTGGCGCGGCACCAAGGGGGGGTATGGCCGAACCGTCATCATTCAGCACGGCGGCAACATCACCACCCTCTACGCCCACATGAGCCGCTACCGGAAGGGGGTCACCAATGGCAGTCGTGTCAAACAGGGGCAGATCATCGGTTACGTCGGCGCCTCCGGCCTCGCCACCGGCCCCCACCTGCACTATGAGTTCCGCATCAACGGCAGCCACAAAAACCCCCTCACCGTCGCTCTGCCGCAGGCGGGATCGGTACCGGCCAGCGAGATGAGCGCGTTTGCCGCCGAGGCGGACGAGCGGATGGCCATGCTGGATCGGCGCGCCACCACCCGCCTCGCCCTCAACGGGGCCAGACCATGACGCAGGCGCCGTGGTATATCGGCCTGATGTCCGGCACCAGTCTGGACGCCATCGACGCCGTACTGGTGCGCTTCACCCCCTCGTTCCAACTCTGCGCCCACCACAGCGAGCCGCTGCCCGCCGCCCTGCGCCAGCGCATATTGCAGCTGACCCAACCCGGTGACGACGAGATCGAACGGCTGGGGCGGCTGGATACCGCCCTGGGCGCGGTGTTTGCCGAGGCCGCCCTGACACTGCTGCGCCAGACCGGCCTCGAGGCCGGTGCCGTCGCGGCGATAGGCTCCCATGGCCAGACCATCCGCCACCGGCCGGAGGCCGGCTTCAGCCTGCAGATCGGTGACCCCAACACCATCGCCGAGCGCACCGGAATCACCACGGTGGCGGACTTTCGCCGCCGCGATCTGGCCGCCGGCGGTCAGGGCGCCCCTCTGGTGCCCGCGTTCCACGCCGCGCTGTTCCGCACTACGGCGGCGGACCGGGTGATCGCCAATCTGGGTGGCATGGCCAACATCACTGTGCTGCCCGCCAACCCCACGGGGCCGGTGCTTGGCTACGACACCGGGCCGGCCAACGTGCTGCTGGATGGCTGGAATGAACAGAACCGGCGCGGTCGCTACGACGAGGGGGGGGGCTGGGCGGCCACGGGCAGGGTCGACACCCGCCTGCTGGACACCCTGCTGGCACACCCCTTTTTTCAGGCGAAGCCCCCCAAAAGCACCGGCCGGGAGACGTTCAACCCAAACTGGCTCAACGGCGTGCTCGCCCGGCTGCGCCCCCGGCCGGCCCCGGAAGATGTACAGGCCACTTTGCTGGAGCTGACCGCCATCACCCTGTGCGATGCGATCCGCCGCCACCGGCTGCCCTCACCGGAGCTCTATCTCTGCGGCGGCGGCTGCCACAACGACCGTCTGCGGCAGCGGATTCAGGCCCGCTTGCCCGACCACCGGATCGACAGCACAGCCGCCCTGGGGCTCGCTCCCGACTGGGTCGAGGCGAGCGCCTTCGCCTGGCTGGCCATGCGCACGCTGCAACAGCAAAGCGCAAACCTGCCGGAGGTGACCGGCGCGAAGGGCCCCCGCATTCTGGGCACCATCTGCCCGGCCTGAGCCAAAACAGAAAACGCCAGCTCAGCGGCTGGCGTTTTGGTCGACCGTGCCGGCAGCGCACATTCAGATCGAGAAGGAGGAGCCGCAGCCGCAGGTGGTGGTCGCGTTGGGGTTGTTGATCACAAACTGTGAACCGTGCAGTCCCTCTTTGTAATCCACCTCGGCGCCCATCAGATACTGGAAGCTCAGCGGGTCGACCACCAGCTGTACTCCATCGCGCTCCACCACCGTATCGTCATCGGCGACATTTTCGTCGAAGCTAAAACCATAAGAAAACCCGGCGCAGCCGCCGCCGGTGATATAAACCCGCAGTTTCAGATTGTCGTTTTGCTCCTCATCGAGCAAGCGTTTAACTTTTCGTGCCGCCGCTTCGGTAAACAGCAGCGGCGCATCCTGTGCAGTTTCACTCATAGCCACACCAACCCGTTTCGTTGCCAGCCATTGTGACTAAACCAACCAAAATAGTCAACTATTACGGCAGCAGCGCGACCTGCTCCAGCCCGGTCCGCTCGGGCAGGTCGAACATCAGGTTCATGATCTGCACCGCCTGCCCGGAGGCCCCCTTGACCAGATTGTCGATCACCGACAGCACCACGACGACATCCTCACCCTGCGGCTGGTGCACACTGATGCGGCAGATATTGGAGCCCCTCACACTGCGGGTTTGCGGGTGGCTGCCCGCCGGCATCACATCGACGAACGGCTCATCGCGGTAGCGCTGCTCGAACAGCGCCTGCAGGTCAGGCCCGACGGGGTCTTTCAGCACACCGTAGAGGGTTGCGTGGATGCCGCGGATCATCGGCATCAGATGGGGGATGAAGGTCAGCCCCACCGGGCGCTCGGCGATGCGGGAGAGGCCCTGGCGAATCTCCGGCAGATGGCGATGGCCGGGCACGCCATAGGCCTTGACGCTTTCGCTGGCCTCACACAGCAGCGTACCCACGCTGGCACCGCGGCCGGCACCGCTGGCACCCGATTTGCAGTCCGCGATCAGGCGCCGGTGATCGATAAGTTTGCTCTCCAGCAGCGGGAGGTAGCCCAACTGCACGGCGGTGGGGTAGCAGCCGGCGCAGCCGATCAGCCGGGCCGACCTGATCTGTTCCCGGTTCAGCTCGGGCAGGCCATACACCGCCTCGGCCACCAGTTCGGGGCAGGTGTGTTCGAGGTTGTACCATTTCTCCCACAGCTCGATCTCCCGGATGCGGAAATCCGCCCCCAGATCGATCACCCGCACGCCGCGCTCGATCAGCTCCGGCGCCATGCTCATGGCGACCCCATGGGGGGTGGCGAAGAACACCAGATCGCAGGCCGCCAGCCGATCTACGTCCGGCACCGTGAAGGCTATATCGTGGTGGCCGCGCAGGTTGGGATAGAGATCGGCGACCGGAACGCCCTCCTCGGAGCGGGAGGTGATCACCTCGACCCGCGCCTGCGGATGGTTGGCCAGAAGCCGCAACAACTCGACACCGGTATAACCGGTTCCGCCGACGATACCTACCTTGACCACATCCCACCTCTCATCCGTATGTGAAAACTGTTAGGGTATACTGCCCAGCCGTTCTGAAGATCACCGCCGAGCCCCGGGATGTCCATCATGCCACACCCACTGCTGTCACTGGAACACTTCCGCACCCGGCTGGCCCATGTCGACGCCCTGCCCCAGTTGGTGGTGCTGGGGGTGCTGTCGGGTCTGGTGACGGGCGGCCTGATGAGCCTGTTCCGCGCTGGCTACAACCTGTTGCAGCAGTGGCTGCTCTCTGGCGGCACCGAAAACTTCGAGCAGCTCAGCGAGGGTAGCCGGCTGCTGTTTCCCCTGGCGGGCAGCGTGCTGCTGACGCTGCTCTTCGTTGCCATTCCGGCCCCGGCCCGCAGCGTGGGGATCGTCCACCTGCTGGAGCGGCTCAACAACTACCAGGGGCGCATGCCCGGCAGCAACATGCTGGTGCAATTTTTGGCCGCGCTGATCGCTCTGGCCAGTGGCCACTCGGTGGGGCGGGAGGGCCCCGCCGTGCAGATGGGGGCCGCCGCCAGCAGCTGGCTCGGCCAGCGCCTCGACCTGCCCAACAACACCCTTCGTCTGCTGGTCGGCTGCGGCGCCGCCGGCGGCATCTCGGCCGCCTTCAACACCCCGCTGGCGGGGGTGATATTTGCCATGGAGGTGGTTCTGCTCGAGTACACCCTGGTCGGCTTCATGCCGATCATGGTGGCGGCCGTGGTGGGCGATATCGTGGTCCGCCTGACGGTAGGGGAAGCGATCGTGTTCAACGCCCCGACACTGCCGATCCACCGCCTGTCCGAACTGCCGCTGGTGCTTCTGCTCGGCCTGATGATCGGCCTGCTCGCCGCCGGTTTTCATTTTCTCTATCGCTGCACCTTTCGCCTCTGTCGATGGAACCTCCCCAGCCGCTTTCTGCTCGCCGGCGCCCTCACCGGGGGGGTGGCACTGTGGTGGCCGGAGGTGATGGGCAGCGGCTACGACACCATCGATGCCCTGTTCCACACCCAGCCGGCCATCGCCTGGCTGCTGGGGCTGCTGCTGGCCAAGTGGCTGCTGACACCGGTGATCATCGCCCTGGGGATTCCGGCGGGGCTGATCGCCCCGGCGCTGTTCATCGGCGCCACGGCGGGGGCGCTGCTCGGGGCGGTGGGTAGCAAGCTGGGGTTGATTACCGACACCGCGCTTTATGCCATGCTGGGCATGGGCACGATGATGGCGGCGCTGCTCAACGCCCCGCTGGCCGCGCTGCTGGCGATGCTGGAGTTGACCCACAACACCGCCATCACCCTGCCCGGAATGCTGGCGATCCTCACCGCCAACCTCACCACCCGCTACGGCTTCCACCTGCCCTCCATCTTCCACACCGCGCTGCGGGCGCAGGGAATGGAGCTGCGCCAGGCGCCCCTGACCCAGGTGCTCTCCCGTGCGGCGGTAGGTAGCCTGATGCGGCGCGACTTCATCGAAACCGAGAGTCTGATCCAGCCCGCCTCGGCGCGGGCCCTGCTGGCCGCGGCCCCCCAGTGGTTGCTGGTGCATACGGGCAACCGCCACGTTCTGCTGCCGCCGGCCGACCTGAAAGCCTGGCTCGATGAGGCCACCACCGATGACCCCGAGCCGAGTGTGGATCTGCTGGAGATCCCGGCTCAGCGGCGCGACCTGATGCCGGTGCTCTACCGCGCCACGCTGAAGGAAGCGCTCGATCTGATGCTGCAACACCAGCTGGATTACCTACTCGTGGTGAGCAACCAGTCCACCCCCTTGGGGGTGATCAGCAGGGAGCAGATCGAGTCCTACTACAACCACACCCAGAGCCTCTGATGTCCACCCACCCTCTGTCAGGTCTTTACGGCATCACCGATGCCACCCTCTTGCCCGACACCCCCACCCTGCTGCGCGCCTGCGAGGCCGCCATCGGCGGCGGCATGAAGCTGCTGCAGTATCGGGACAAGTCAAACCCTGCGGCCCGCCGTCTGGAGCAGGCCACGGCGTTGCGCGCACTGTGCCACCGCCACGGCTGCATCTTTCTGATCAACGACGATCTGGAGCTGGCCCGCGCCTGCCACGCCGATGGGGTCCACCTGGGCCAGAAGGATGGCAGCCTTACGCTGGCGCGCAAGCGCCTGGGCGAGGCTGCCATCATCGGTCGCACCTGCCACGACCGGCTCGAGCTGGCGCTCCAGGCCGAGGCGGAGGGGGCCGACTACGTCGCCTTCGGCGCGTTCTTCCCCTCCCGCACCAAACCGGGCGCCAGGCGAGCACCGCTGGCGCTGCTGCGTGCGGCCCGCGCCCGACTGCGCCTGCCTACGGTGGCGATCGGTGGCCTCAGCGTGGATAATGCAGCCGAGGTGATCGCCGCCGGCGCCGATATGATCGCGGTGGTCCACGCCCTGTTCGCCGCGCCGGATATCCGCGCCCGGGCCGCGCAGTTCAGCCGGCTGTTCCCGACCCACTCCCGAGACCATTGAAGGAAACCACCCATGTCCCGTTCAGAATCCCTCTTTCAGGCCGCCCAGATCCACATCCCCGGTGGCGTCAACTCACCGGTGCGCGCATTCAAGGGGGTGGGCGGCACCCCGATTTTTTTCCGCCGCGGTGAGGGGCCCTTTCTCTATGACGAGGACGGGCGCCGCTACATCGACTACGTAGGCTCCTGGGGGCCGATGCTGCTGGGCCACGCCTTCCCCCCCGTGATCGAGGCGGTGCGCAGTGCCCTGAACAACGGCCTCGGCTTCGGCGCCCCCACCGCCATCGAAACCGAGCTGGCCGATCGGGTCTGTGAGCTGGTCCCCTCCATGGAGATGGTACGGATGGTCAACTCCGGCACCGAGGCCACCATGAGCGCCATCCGGCTGGCCCGCGGCTACACCGGCCGAGACAAGATCGTCAAGTTCGAGGGCTGCTACCACGGCCACTCAGACTCCCTGCTGGTCAAAGCCGGCTCCGGCGCCCTGACCCTGGGCGAGCCGAGCTCGCCGGGGGTTCCGGCTTCACTGGCGCAACACACCATCACCCTGAGCTACAACGACAGCGACGAGGTGCGCCAGAGCTTCGCCGCCCTGGGTGACCAGATCGCCGCCATCATCGTCGAGCCGGTGGCCGGCAACATGAACTGCATTCTGCCCGAGCCGGGCTTTCTGGAATGCCTGCGCCAGCTTTGCGACCAGCACGGCAGCGTGCTCATCTTCGACGAGGTGATGACCGGCTTTCGCGTGGCGCTGGGCGGCGCGCAGGAGCGGTTCGGGATCAAACCGGATCTGACCACCCTGGGCAAGATCATCGGCGGCGGCCTGCCGGTGGGCGCCTTCGGTGGCAAGCGCGAGATCATGCAGCAGATCGCCCCGCTGGGGCCGGTTTATCAGGCCGGCACCCTGTCGGGCAACCCGCTGGCCATGGCCGCTGGCCTGGCGACGCTGCAGGCGCTGCGCGAGCCCGGCATCCATGAACAGCTCTCGGCCAAGAGTGAATATCTGACCCAGGGGCTGGAGGCGATCGCCCACCGCCACGGCATCCCTTTCACCACCAGCGCCATCGGCGGCATGTTTGGTCTCTTTTTCACCGATCAGGAGAGGGTCAGCCGCTTTGAGGAGGTGATGCGCTGCGACGTGCAACGGTTCGGCCGGTTCTTCCACGCCATGCTCGACGCCGGCGTCTACCTGGCGCCCTCGGCGTTTGAAGCGGGCTTTGTCTCCACCGCGCACGGCGAAGCCGAGCTGGAGGCGACCCTGGCGGCGGCGGATGGCGCTTTCGCCACGCTGGCGGGGTGAGACGCAATGGTGAGTGATGGTGTCGTGCTGGCCGCCGCTCTGGTCAGCGCGGGGTTGCTGTTGCGCCAGAGCGAAGACACCCCCGCGGCCCAGAGCCTGCTGCTGAAGGTGAGCCGCCTCGCGCTGCTGGGCGTGGCCCTGGCCGCGCTGAGCCGGCTGACGCTCAGCGATGGCGGCCAGGATATCGCAACGCTGCGCCGGATGCTGGACAACCTGGCCCTCTATGCCGCCCTGCCCCTGCTGGCCAGCGCGATGCTGGGCGCAACGCTGCGCTGGTACTGGTCCAAAGCGGGTTGGGGACGCTGGCTGCTGGGACTGTTTGCCCTGTTTGAGCTGTGCCGCCGCATGGGGCTGGGCGAGGCCTACACCCTGACGCTGGGCGGCGCCATCGGCCTGGTACTGCTGGGGGCCGCCCTGCGCCTGCGCGGCATCCTGCCCCGCCTGGCCGCGGTCGGCAGTGGCGCGCTGTTCGCTGTTGCCATCTGCACGCCGCGGCTGCCGCTACCGCCGCTGCCCGAGGATCTACTCCCCCTGGCCCTGGCCGCGGCGCTGCCTCTGTTTGCCATCGCCCTGCTGAACCAGCTCGAGCGCGCCGCGCCGCGGTAGCGCGCCTCAGTAGGCGGCGGCGCGGCGCCGGGCCTCGGCGGCACCGGTGTCATCGCCCGCCTCCGCGCGGATCTCGGCCAGCAGCGTCCACAACCGGCGCAGGGCGTTGCTCTGCCCGGAGGCGATGTCGATCCCCTTCAAGGCGACCTGCTCCGCCTGCAGAAACTGCCCCTGACGACGCTGCACATCGGCCAGTTGGATATAGACTTCAGGGTCACGCGGGGCGATCCGCAGGGCCCGTTCCAACCGGCTCTGCGCCGCGCGCAGATCGCCGCGGCCGGTTTCACTGCTCGCGGTTTGCAGCAGCGCGATCACCGCCGGACTTTGCGCCTGCGGGGGCGTTTGCGCCCCCGCCGCGGCCCGGGGGTCCGGCTCTGGCGCCTCCCGGCGGGCGCGGATCACCGGGGGCTCGCCCAGCGGAGTCACCTGCACCTGGGGGGTATCCTCGGCCGGAACCACGCTGCCGGGCGGCGGTGCCGGGGCGCGCGCGCCCCGCTCCTCCACCGGCGCCCGATAGGGGTTGGGGCCGGCGCAGCCGACCAGCAGGGCAGCCAACGCTGCCAGCAGATAGATCCTGTTCATCCTCTCCCTCTTTGTTCAGTTGAACCAGTTGCGGAACCAGTCCAGCGAGCGGCGCACCGGATCGTTCTGGCCGCAATCGACACTCCGCTCCGGTGCCGTGCCCGGCAGAAACGGCAGCGGCCGCGCCCCCTCGCAGCGGGGGTCCGAGCGTAGCCCGGTTGCCTCATCGATCCAGACATACTCGACCCCCTCCGGGCGGGTTGCGATGAAGGGCTCGGGCCGCTCCCGCCGCATCAGTTCGGTCCAGATCCGCAACGCCCCGCCCGAGCCGGTGAACGGCAGCGGGCCGTTATCATCCCGCCCCAGCCAGACTACCGCAAGCCGATCACCGGTGAAACCGGCAAACCAGCTGTCCCGCTGATCATCCGAGGTGCCGGTTTTGCCGGCCACGTTCAGGTTCGCCGGCAGGGTGTTGTAGACACTGCGCGCCGTCCCCTCGCGGGCCACCTCCTGCAGGGCATACTGCAGCAGGTGCATCAGCTCGGGTTGCACCTGCTGCTTCAGCGTGAACGGGTAGCGGGAGAGCTCCCGTCCCTCGGCATCGGTCACCCGGCGGATCGCCCGCAGCGGCATCCGAAAGCCGTTGGCGGCGATGGTTTGGTAGACGGAGGCCAACTCCAGCGGCGACAGCGCCTGGGCACCCAGCAGCAGAGAGGGAAAGGGTTTCAGCTCCCGCTCGACGCCGAGCCGGTGCAGCATGGCGATCACCCGCTCCAGCCCCACCGCCATCCCCAGGCGGGCGGTGGCCTGGTTGTAGGAGTGCGCCAGCGCGCGGTGCAGGGGCACCACCCCGTGGCTGCGGTGGTCGAAGTTCTGCGGCCGCCACACCGAGCCGTCCGGCTGTTTCAGCTCGAACGGCTCATCCTGCAGCGGCGTCGCCAAGGTATAGCCCTGCTCCAGCGCCGCCAGATAGACCGCCGGCTTCACCAGCGAACCGATGGGGCGCAGCGCATCCAGCGCCCGGTTGAACCCCTGATAACGGGTGTCGCGCCCGCCGATCAGCGCCAGCACCTCCCCCGTTTGCGGATCGGTCACCACCACGCTGGCCTCCAGCCCGGCGGCCCGGGCGCCGTAGCGCTGCTCCAGCTGCTTCAGGCTCTGGGCCAGCGCCGCCTCGGCCCGGCTCTGCACCAGCGGATCGAGAGGGGTGAAGATCCGCAACCCCTCCGTGGCCAGATCCTGCTGGCGGTACTCCTCCCGCAGCCGGCGTTTGACCAGGTCGAGGTAGGCCGGGTAGACCCCCTTGTGCAGGCTGTTCTGGCGCACCACCCCCAGCGTTCGCGCCCGCGCCGCAGCATACTGCGCCTGGCTGATCTGCTGCTGCTCGAACAGCATCCGCAACACCAGATTGCGCCGCTCGAGCGCCCGCTCCGGGTGGCGGCGCGGGTCATACCAGGAGGGGCCTTTCACCATCCCCACCAACAGCGCCACCTGATGCAGCTCCAGCTCGGTGACCGGACGGGCGAAAAAGTATTGGCTGGCCAGCCCGAAACCGTGGATGGCGCGGCTGCCGGACTGGCCCAGGTAGACCTCGTTCAGGTAGGCCTCGAGGATCTCCCGTTTGGAGTAGTGCAGCTCCAGCAGCACCGCCATCGGCAGCTCCAGCAGCTTGCGGCTCAGACTGCGCTCGGAGGTGAGGTAGAAGTTCTTGATCAGCTGCTGGGTCAGCGTGCTCCCCCCCTGGGCAAACCGCCCGGCCCGCAGGTTCACCCAGAGCGCGCGGGCGATCCCCTTGAAGGAGACCCCCCAATGCGAATAGAACTCCCGGTCCTCCACCGCCACCAGCGCCTCGGTCAGATAGGGCGGCGCCTGCTCCAGCCGGATCAGATCACGATCCTCGTTGGAGCGCGGATAGATGCCGCCGATCAGCAGCGGCTCCAGCCGCACCAGGGGGACCGGCTGCCCACCCCGGCGCTGGATCGACTGGAGCCGGTCGGCGGAAAAACTCAGCAACAGATCCTGGGCGGGCTCCGCCCCGTCGGGAAAGTTGAACCCCCGGCTATGGATGCGCGCCCGATCGGTGGCCCACTCCACACTCCCCGGTCGGTCGGCGCGGCGTTCGAAGCGGTAGCTCAGCGCCTTGAGCTCCTGCTTGAGCTCCGCCATGGTCAGCTTCTGGCCGGGGTACAGCTCCAGCGGGCGGGCATACACCTTGGCCGGCAGCGCCCAGCGCTTGCCCTCGAACTTGTTGCGTACCTGGGCATCCAGATAGATCAACCCCACGGCGGCCATCACCAACAGGACCAGGCTCAGCTTGAACAGCCACACCAGCAGACGGCGGGGACGCGGGGATCGTTTTGCGGTAGTGGTTCTCTTTTTGCTCATCGCGTCAGTATAATCCCATGCCAGTGCCGACAACAGCAGGAGCCGCATGCGACCCGAACTGATCCAGTCATTGAGTGAACCCGCACCCTACCCCCACCCGGTCGGCCCGATCCAGGTGATCGAAACCCACATCTCCTGGCTGCTGCTGACCGGGGAGTTTGCCTACAAGATCAAAAAACCGGTCGACTTCGGCTTTCTCGACTTCACCACCCTCGAACAGCGCCGCCACTGCTGTGAAGAGGAGCTGCGCCTCAATCAGCGCCTGGCGCCGGACATCTACATCGATCTGGTGCCGATCGGCGGCTCCCCCGGCCACCCCGAGCTGGGCGCCAGCGAAGGGATCATCGAATATGCGGTCAGGATGCACCAGTTCGACCCGGCGCTGCGGCTCGATCGTCTGCTCCAGCGCCAGCTGTTCGAAAGCCACTGGATCGATCTTCTGGCCGAGCAGATCGCCCAGTTCCACCAGAAGATCCCCATCGTCGCTCAGGACAGCCCCTGGGGGGAGCCCGCCACGCTCTGGGAGCTGGTGGCGGACAACTTCCGCCAGATCCCCTCTGGCCCGCTCGACGCCGACGACTGGAGCCTGCTGCAACACCTTTCCAACCAGACCGCGCAACGGTTCCGGGCGCTGGAGCCGCGCCTCCAACAGCGCAAGCGGGAGGGGCATGTGCGGGAGTGCCACGGCGATCTCCACCTGGCCAATATCACCCTCTACCACGATCAGCTGCGCCTGTTCGACTGCATCGAGTTCAACCTCGAGTTTCGCTGGATCGATACCCTCTCCGACCTGGCGTTTCTGCTGATGGACCTGGAAGCCAACCAGCAGTTTCGCTGGGCCAACCGCTGCCTCAACCGCTACCTGGAGCTGACCGGCGACTACTCCGGCCTGGCCCTGCTCGACTTCTACAAGGCCTACCGCTCCATGATCCGCGCCAAGGTCGCCATGCTGGGGCAGGAACCGGAGCTCGACACCTGCCGCCACTACCTGCGCCTGACCGCCCACTACTGCCGCGAGCGCCAGCCCACCGTGTTCCTGATGCACGGCGTCAGTGGCAGCGGCAAAAGTCATCTCAGCGAACGTCTGGCCGAAAACGTGGGGGTGATCCGGGTGCGTTCCGATGTGGAGCGCAAACGGATCTACCGCGAGCTCTCCCTGCAGGGCCACACCCTGGAGCTGTACGGCGCCGAGATGAACACCCGCACCTTTCAGCGTCTGTTCGACACCACCGCCCAGGCCCTCAAGGCGGGCTATTCCGTGGTGGTGGACGCAACCTTCATCCGCCGGCGCGCCCGCAACGCCTTCGTGGAGCTGGCCGCCGATCTCGACCTCCCGATCCGCATCATCAGCTGCCAGTGCGCGCAGAACCTGATCGAGGCGCGCCTGAAACGGCGCCAGGCTAAGGGGCGAGACCCCTCCGACGCGGATGTGGCGGTGATGCACCAGCAGCGGCGCGTGGCACAGCCTTTGAGCAGCACCGAACAGCTGATCACCCTGCCGGTCGATACCGAGGATGACGAGGCGATCGAGCAGCTGATGGCCCAGCTGCGCGCCCAGCGGCTGCTCTGCGACTGAGCCCCGGCACGGGCGGGCCGACCGGCCGGCAAAAAGCGCATACAGGGCTGGCCTAACGGGCGGGGTTCTGGTAATTTCACCCGCTTTCAAAACACCAGAGATAGTGTTTCCCCTATCAGGGCGCCGGGTTGGGAGCGATCGAGCTCGCCACCGCCCGGGCCCCAATGACGTGAGGCTGCGTCCATGTCCAAGACGACAGATACCAAGTTCATGCACTTCGAACCCTACCCGCTGAATGAAGGCGAGGAGTACATGAACGAAGCGCAGAAAGAGCATTTCCGCAAAATTCTGCTGGCCTGGAAACGGGAGCTGATGGAGGAGGTGGACAGCACCATCACCCACCTCAAGGAGGAAGCCTCCAACTTCGCCGACCCGAGCGATCGCGCCAGCCAGGAGGAGGAGTTCAGTCTCGAGCTGCGCACCCGTGACCGCGAGCGCAAGCTGATCCGTAAGATCGACGAAGCCCTGGAGCGGATCGACGCCGACGAATATGGCTACTGCGAAGCCTGCGGGGTCGAGATCGGCATCCGCCGGCTCGAAGCGCGCCCGACCGCCACGCTGTGCATCGACTGCAAGACCCTGGCGGAAATCAAGGAAAAACAGATCGGCCGCTGACCCCGGCCCCAGCGAGGATCGAGCCCCGCCTTGAGCTGTACCGGACGTTTTGCCCCCTCCCCCACCGGCCCGCTCCATTTCGGCTCCCTGCTGGCCGCCCTGGCCAGCTACCTCGACGCGCGGGCGCGCCAGGGCCGCTGGCTGCTGCGGATCGAGGATCTCGACCCGCCCCGGGAGCAACCCGGCGCCGCCGACGCCATTCTGCGCAGCCTCGATCGCCTCGGCCTGCACTGGGATGGCCCGGTGGTTTACCAGAGCCAGCGGCTCGACCACTACCGGGCGGCGCTGCAGCGGCTACAGCGGCTGGGGGTGGCCTACCGCTGCGCCTGCAGTCGCAAACAGCTCAGAGCCAGGGGGGTGGCGGGGCGCTATGATGGCCACTGCCGCCGCCACCCACCCCCGGCCGGCGCCCGCTGCGCCATCCGGGTGTGCCACCCGCAACGGGAGCTGCGCTTTCACGATCGCATCCAGGGGATGAGACACTACCACTGGCCGCCGGAGCAGGGTGATTTCGTCGTCCTGCGCCGGGATGGGCTGTTCGCCTACCAGCTGGCCGTGGTGGTGGATGACGCTGCCGCCGGGGTGACCGACATCGTGCGCGGCAGCGACCTGATCGACGAAACCCCCCACCAGATCGCGCTGCAAACCCTGCTGGGCCAGCCGGTACCGGCCTACGCCCACATACCGGTGCTCACCAACCCGGCCGGTCAAAAACTGAGCAAACAGAACCGGGCCCCCGCCATCGACCCGACCCGGCCCCAACCGCTGCTACTGCGCGCGCTGCGACTACTCGGCCAGCACCCCCCCGCCGAGTTGGCGGCCGCCGGCCGGGATGAATTGCTCGCCTGGGCCGTGGCCCACTGGAAGATCGACGCCGTTCCCGGCACACTGAGCCGGTGTGAAACCGAGAGTTGAGTATGTATCTGCACCGTCTGCTATTGTTGCTGTTACTGGCGGCCCTGCTGCTGTTACCGGGGCTGATCGAGCTGTGGTTGTTCCACAGCGGCCACTGGCTGATCCCCTTCCTGATCTGGGCCCTGCTGATCCTGCTGGCCGCAACCGCCGAGTGGCGACACCGACAGCATGAACTTTGATCTCAGCCTGCTGGCCCTGCTCGGTTCTGGCTACCTGCTCGCCCTGTTCGGTGCCGCCTGGCTCACCGATAGGGGGTGGCTGCCGCAACGGATCACCCGGCATCCGCTGGTACACGTGCTGGCGCTGGGGGTGTTTGCCAGTGCCTGGACCTTCTACGGCATCTTCGGCATCGCCTACCACTCCGGCTATGTCTACCTGGTCTCCTACCTGGGGGCGTCCATCAGTTTTCTGCTGGCTCCGCTGGTGCTGCTGCCGCTGCTGCGCATCACCCGGCAACACCAGCTCAGCTCCCTGCCCGATCTGTTCGCCTTTCGCTTTCGCAGCGGCGGGGTGGGAACGCTGACCACCCTCCTGATGCTGTTCATCAGCCTGCCGCTGATCTCGATTCAGCTGCAGGCGCTGGCCGAGTCGCTGCCGATGCTGAACGATCGCATCTCCTCCCCCCGGGCCGCCGCCGGCTTCTGTATCCTGCTCACCCTCTTCGCCCTGCTGTTTGGCACCCGCCACGCCTCCCTGCGCAGCAGCCATCGCGGCCTGGTGTTCGCCATCGCGCTGGAATCCCTGGTGAAGCTGATCGCCCTATTGCTGATCGCGGCCTACGCCTTCTGGGCGGTGCTGGGCGGGGTCGATGGCCTGACGCAGTGGCTGCAGCTCAACCCCCAGGCGCTGCAACGGCTCCAGCGGCCGCCGGACACCCGCCACTGGCAGATCATGCTGCTGGCGTTTTCCGCCTCCGCCTTCGTCATGCCGCACATGTTCCATATCGCCTTCACCGAAAACCTGCCCACCGCAAGCCTCTACCGGGC
>JAXHUI010000045.1:0-16881 GCA_034189745.1 Pseudomonadota bacterium | reverse complement strand
TGGCGCGACGATCTGCCCGGAACGCAAGCGGCCGACTTGGCGGCGGACAATGCAGGCTGGACCACCTGATCATTGAGCGATCCGTAATGCTCACCGCGAGCGCCTGCGTTTACCGGAAGAGTAGGGTGGATCTGGCAGCGGGCGGCGATTTCGGATGTGGTCTGGTCACCCTTGAGGGCGGCCGGGGCGACTTTGGACTTGAATGATGCGCTGTATTGCTTGCGTTTCTTGCTCATGATTCTCCTCCTTGTGGAGATGATGAATCAGAGCTTAGCTGTCGCATCCCTGATGACCAGCCGGGCGCCCGGGGCGTACAAGATCGGCATACTGACTCCCTACGGTTGCAGCAACAGGTGGCGTCACGAGCCCGAAGATGAAACCCGACCTCCACTGTCGCTGTTTTAAGTCTTGTGTTTTCGCCAAGGATGATGGTGCATTTTTTGCGGGACAGAGGAAGGTGTGCGGGAGGGGTTGTGACCAACTTTACTATCTTGCGCCGACACAACAAGCCACAGCGGGTTGCAGCCGTGCGGCGGGGCCGTTAGCATACCGAATCAAACCAACCGGGAGCCCTGCCGAGCTGCCCTGTTTTCGGCTCGCTGAGCCCGTGTCATCACTGGCAGGGGTTGATCGACCGGGAGCCTGCGCGTCGACGCATCCCCCGCATCACCAGGAGAGACCCCGATGCAGATC
Source organism: Pseudomonadota bacterium (assembly GCA_034189745.1). Classification (GTDB taxonomy): domain Bacteria; phylum Pseudomonadota; class Gammaproteobacteria; order Pseudomonadales; family Balneatricaceae; genus Marinobacterium. The sequence continues at coordinate 16,188 of JAXHUI010000045.1, read as the reverse complement.
GCTGACAAATCCGTCGTTTCCATCCACTACACCCTGACCAACGCTGAAGGCAATGTGCTGGACAGCTCCAATGGCCAGGATCCCCTTGGCTACCTCCACGGTGCCAGCAACATCATTCCGGGGCTGGAAAATGCTCTGCTTGGCAAGCAGGTGGGCGACAGCCTGCAGGTAACCGTCGAGCCGGAAGAAGCCTACGGCCCGGTGCGCGAAGAGCTGGTACAGGATGTCGATCGCAGCGCATTTGCCGGCATCGATGATATTCAGGTGGGGATGCAGTTCATGGCGCAGACCCCTTGGGGCGAGCAGCCTGTCACCGTGGTCAAGGTCGAGGGGGACACCATCACGCTGGATGGCAACCATCCGCTGGCTGGCCAGACCCTGACCTTCGAGGTAGAAGTGGTCGAGGTACGCGAGCCCTCCGAAGAGGAGCTCGAACACGGCCATGTGCATGGTGCCGGTGGCCACCAGCACTGAGCCATGCCCCCAGCGCCGATCGATCAGGATGCCCGCTCCTACCGGGCATCTCAGTTTTCAGCCCCCGGCATGGTCCGCCCGGGCCGGGGGCCTCGACCGGCGCCGCCCATGGTGCCGACCGCTGTCAGTGGCGGTGGCGAATTTCAAAGCAACTGTGAATCCGGGCGTTGCGCTTGAAGTCCGGGTCCAGCGTTTGCGCAGTGATATCGCGGATCTCGAACGCGGCCAGCGCGTCGCGATCGATGCGGAAGCGGCGGTAGTTGTTGGAGAAGATCAGCAGCCCATCCTCCCGTAGCAGCCCCATCGCCCCCTCGATCAGCTGCACATGATCCCGCTGCACATCCAGCACCGCCTCCATCCGTTTGGAGTTGGAGAAGGTGGGCGGGTCCATAAAGATCAGATCGTAGCGATTTTGCTGCGGCTGCTGCAGCCACTGCAGGCAGTCCGAGCGGATCAGCTGATGCTGCGCCTGCGCCAGCCCATTGAGCTCCAGATTGCGCCGGGCCCACTCCAGATAGGTCTGTGACAGATCCACACTGGTGGTGGTGCGCGCCCCACCGATGGCGGCATGGACGCTGGCGGCGGCGGTGTAGCAGAACAGATTCAAAAAATCCTTTCCCGCCGCCAACCGTTGCAGCCTGAGCCGCACCGGGCGGTGGTCGAGAAACAGGCCGGTATCAAGGTAATCGTGCAGGTTGACCTGCAGCTTGCAGCCATGTTCGATCACCGTCATGAAATGGCCGGTCTGAGCCTGGCGCTCATACTGCTGCGGCCCCTGCTGCCGCTTGCGCTGCTTCAGGATCACCCGCTCCCCCGGCAGCTCCAACACCCGCGCCACGACGAGCATCACCTCCTGCAGCCGCGCGAACGCCTTGACCGGATCGATGGAGGGCGGGGGTGCGTACTCCTGCACCACGGCATGGCCGGGATAACGATCCACGGCGACGGCGTATTCGGGCATATCGGCATCGTAGACCCGGTAGCAGCTGATCGCCTCCCGTTGCACCCAGCGGGAGAGTTGTTTCAGGTTCTTCTGCAACCGATTGGCAAACATCTGCGCCGACTCGGAGAGGGCACCACCCCCCGGCTCAGCCTCGGCCTCCCGGTGCGGCGGTGGTGATGGCTCATGCAGCGTAAACAGCAGCAGTTTGCTATCGATGGTCCCGTTGAACAGCCGGTACTGTTTCTCCGCCCGCAGTTTCATCACCTTGCACAGATCGGGATTGCCGGTAAATACCGCCGCCCGCCAGTTGACAAAGCCCTGCTTCAGCCGCTCGCCCAGCAAGCGGTAGAGAAACATCAGCGGTCGGGTTTCCCCGAGGCGCTCGCCATAGGGCGGATTGGTGACCAGCAGCCCCCGCTCACTCCCCCGGGGCCGCTGCAACTGCTCCAGCGGGCGGCACTCGAACCGGATCAGCTCAGCGATACCGGCCCGGCGGGCGTTCTCCTCTGCCCGTGACAGCACACCGGCGTCGGCGTCAAAGCCGTAAAACCGCGCCGATACCGTTGCCAGACCAGCCTGCCGCCGCTGCTGGGCTTCTGCCAGCAGGTGTTGCCACAGGCGAGAATCATGCCCGAGCCAGCGGCTGAAGCCGAAGCGCTGGCGGTACAGACCCGGCGCGATATCGGCGCTCAGCAACACCCCTTCGATAAGCAGCGTGCCGGAACCACACATCGGGTCCAGCAGGGTGTCGAACTCGGCCGCCGGCCAGCCCGCCCGGATCAGTACGGCGGCGGCCAGATTCTCCTTCATCGGCGCCGCACCCGCCTGCAGGCGGTAACCGCGCCGATGCAGGCTCTCCCCGGAGAGATCCAGCGCCAGCGTGGCCCGATTGCGGTGCAGGTGAACATTGATGCGCAGATCGGGCTGATGGCGCTCGACACTCGGTCGCTGTCCAGTGGCCGAACGAATCTGGTCCACGATCGCATCCTTGACTTTGAGGGCACCAAAGTGGGTGTTGTTGATCGCCTCGGAACGGCCGTTGAAATCCACCGTCAGGCTGCCACAGGGGCGCAGGTGGTTGAGCCACTCCACGCGCTGTACCAGCTGGTAAAGTGCCTGAGCATCCGCCACCTCACCTTCTGCCAGCGGCAGCAGCACCCGGTTGCCGAGCCGAGACCAAAGGCAGATGCGGTAGGCGGTTTCAAGGTCGGCATCACAGGAGACACCCGCCACGGTCTGGCGCACCTCTGCGGCCCCCAGCCGGGTCAGTTCGTCCTGTAACAGGTTTTCCAGCCCCTTGGGACAGGTGATGAAAAGTTGCATTGTCTGGAGTCACTCCGGGCTGTTGATGACGCTGGGTTACCCTCTGCGGCCAGCGACGGGCCATTGAAATGAAAAATATTCATTCAGCGGCCCTACCGCCGTGGGGTTGATCAACCGCTTGATTTTCCAACCATTGCTGCAGATGCGCTTGCATCTATTTTATTACAACGCGGTAACAAAATAGTTTATTTAAATCGCCACAGCCTGTTTTTTCCGATATGAATGGGGTGTGACGTCACCGGATACACCCCAATATCGCCTCCCGCCGACTGCAGTGCTCACGTGGCGGGGGCGCTACAACCAGAATGTGTGAGGCGCAAAGTATGAAGAAACAGAAACGGGATCGTTCCGCTACCCTGTTCAATCGTGGATTCATGGCTGGTATCGAGGGCCGCTCCCGGGAGGAGTGTCCAGTCCAGACCGTCGAACTGCGCAGCCACTGGATGAGCGGTTGGCGCGAGGGGCGCGAAGCCCACTGGAGTGGAATGTCCGGCGTTTCCGCCATCCAACACAACCCCTCGATGCACTGACGCTGCAACTCACCCCTTGAAGCCGAGCGGCGGGCCTGCCCCGCAGACCTGCCGCCGGGTTCAGCCGCGCCTGAGCCGTTCGATCGCCTTGACCGAATCCCGTATCAGGGCGGGCCCGCGAAAGATGAAACCGGTGTAGATCTGCACGAGGCTGGCACCCGCCTCGATCTTCTCGGCGGCATCGAAACCTTCCGTGATCCCCCCCACACCGATGATCGGCAACGCCCCCTCCAGCTGAGCCGAGAGTGTCCTGATCACCGCCGTGGCGCGGTTGCGCAGCGGCGCGCCGCTCAGCCCCCCCGCCTCACCCGCCAGCGGGCTGTCTTCGACCCCCTCCCGGGAGAGGGTGGTGTTGGTGGCAACGACCCCATCCATCTGGTAGGTCTTGAGCGCCGTGGCAACCAGCCCCAGCGCCTCGTCATCCATATCCGGGGCGATCTTGACCGCGATGGGGACATAGCGGCCATGCAGGCTGGCCTGTTTGGCCTGCTCCGTTTTGAGGGCGTCCAGCAGGCTGTTCAGCAACTCCCCAAACTGCAGTGTGCGCAGCCCCGGGGTGTTGGGTGATGATACATTGACCGTGATGTAGCTGGCGCGGGAATACACCTTGCGCAGACACAAAAGATAATCCCGCTCGGCCTGTTCGGTTGGGGTGTCCCGGTTTTTGCCGATATTGATCCCCAGCACCCCCTTGTAGCGGCTGCGATCGAGGTTTTTCAGCAGCTGATCGACCCCGGCGTTGTTGAACCCCATACGATTGATGATGGCATCGTGGCGTGGCAGTCGAAACAGGCGCGGTTTTGGATTGCCCGGCTGCGCTCTGGGGGTCACCGTGCCCACCTCGATGAAACCGAACCCCATGGCGGCCAGGCCATCGACGGCGGTGGCGTTCTTGTCCAGACCGGCGGCCAGCCCAACCGGATTGGGGAAGCGAATCCCCATCACCCGGGTGGGCAGCGAAATCTGCTCGGCGCCCAGCAGGCGGGGCACTCCCAATGAGGCGGCCAGATTGATACCGCCCAGCGCCAGCTGGTGGGAGGTTTCCGGGTCAAGCCTGAACATCAGTGCGCGTGTCAGGTCGTAGAGCATGAGGTCTACTGCCAAGGTTGAAAACGAGGCCCACATTATAGGCGAGCGACGCGGCCATGAACACCTCGGCTTCAGCCCAGCCGCTGAATCGTCTCCAGTTTGCCGGCGTCATCGAAGCGGATGCGGAAGGTGCCGTTGATCCCGTCGTGCAGCAGCCAGGGACGCAGGATATTGGCCGGAAACCGCACCCGCCGGCCATCTCGGGCGCGGGTGGTCACCACCCGGGAGGGGCCTTGATACACCTTCAAAAACTCTTCGCTGCTGATTCTCAGGTCAACGATTATCTCATTCATCCCGCCACCGGCTTCCCTGAATTGCCGCGCCGGCCGAGGCGGCCAGCTCTCTTGTGGTGAGAAGTATACCGCCATTTCCCGGCTCGACCAGCGCGCCGCCCCCGGCGGAGAGCGGGCAGCCGGTGCGCTTTGCGGGGGCCAACGGCATGAAATTGATCTGGCTGGAGCGATCGCCGATAATGGATCGATCTTATCGACCTGTTGCGGCACCACAATGGAGTTGCGGATGCGTTCATGGCTGGCATTGCTGATACTACTGAGCTGCTCATTGCCAGCCAGGGCGGAGGTGCGCGCCGCCCTCGACCGCTACGGCATCACCGCTGCCGATGCGGTGACACTCACCCTCGAGGCGACCGACCTGCTGGAGCAAAAACCCGATCTGACGGCGCTGGAGCGTGACTTCCGGGTGCTGAGCAGCCGCAGGATAATCATCTCGAGCCACACCTCGGCCAGCCGTGTGGTTCGCACCCGCTGGCAGTTGCAGTTGCGTCCCCGCCGCTCCGGTAAGCTGAAGATTCCTCCCCTGCGTCTGGGTGAGCAGCTGAGCCAGGCGCTGGAGATCGAGGTGACCGGCAACCTGCCCCCCGATCACTCCCGCTCCGGCCTGTTCATGGACAGCCTGTTGAGCCAGGATCGGGTCTACCACCACGCCCAGTTGCTCTATACCGCCCGGGCCTTTCATCGTGAGCCACTGCCGCCGCAGGCCCGCTTTCAGCCGCCGCAACTGGCCGATGCGGTCGTAATCGCGCTGACGGAGCCGCGCCATTACGACACCGATCGCGAGGGTGAGCGCTGGCAGGTCATGGAGCAGCGTTTTGCCCTGTTCCCCGCCAGCGAGGGGCTGCACACCCTGCACGGCGCACGGCTGATACTGGAAGATGGCGGCGATGCCGAAACCGATGGGGTCGTACTGGCCGCCGCGGAACGTTTCGAGGTAGAGGTGCTGCCCCAGGCACACCACAACCAGCGCGGCTACTGGCTGCCCGCCGAACGGCTCAGCATCGAGGAGCTCACCCCCCTGCCCGACGGCCTGCAGCCCGGAGAAAGCTTTACCCGCGAGATCAGGTTGAGTGCGGTCGGCCTGCCGGCGAACGCCCTGCCGGCCCTGTTGATCCCCGAGCAACTCGATGGTGCCTTCGCCCGCCTGGAGGATGTCAGCCTCGCGGAAACCAAAACGCCGCAGGGGCTGGTAAGCAGCCGCACCGAAAAAGTGGTGATCGAGCCGCTGGGGGAGGGCGAGCTCGAGCTGCCTGCCATCGACCTCCACTGGTGGAACACCCTCAGCGACCGCGGGCAGATCCTCACGCTGCCGGCCCGGCAGCTGATGGTCGGTGCGGTGACCTTGCCGCCCGGCGCCGCTGCGCCAGACCCGGCCCCCAGCCGCCGGGGAAGCGCTCTGGACCCACCGTCGCGCCTGCTGGTGGCGGGGTTGGGGTTGGTCAGCATCATCAGCTCACTGGGCTGGCTGTTCAGTTGGCATCGGCTGCGCCGGCTGCGCCACGGGGGTGACCGGTCCTTCAGCCATGGCGGCGGGGCGAGCCAGAGCGAACAGCGGCGCCGGTCGCAGCAGCAGGCCGAACGCACCAGTTTCCAGGCACTCGCCGACGCCTGCCAACAGAACGACGCCTACGGCACGCAGCAATGGCTGATCGACTGGGGCCGGCAGTTCTGGGTCGATCAGCAGGTACACTCCCTCACCTCGCTGTGCGAAGCCGCCGGCAGCCAGGCGCTGGAGTTTCTGATTCTGGATCTGGAACACCACCTGCGCCATGAACCGGCTCTGTGGCAGGGCGATCTGTTGCTGGAAACGCTGGAAACCCTGCGCCGCCGGCGCCTGCGCGGTGACGAGCACCACCCCCCGCAGCGGGAGGAGCTGCTGCTGGTCTCCTGAGCTTGGGCGCTAGCTTTTCTGCTCCAGGATCGAGCGCAAGGCGTCCTCCAACCGTGGCTGCTGAAATCGATACCCCGCGGTGAGCAGGTTTTCCGGCACCACCCGCTGCCCCTCCAGCAGCAGCTCGCTGGCCTCCCCCAGCAGCAGCTTCATCACCGTTGCCGGCACCCGCAGGAAGGCGGGCCGATGCAGCCGCCGCCCCAGTGTTCGACTGAACAGCTCATTGGTCACCGGCTCCGGCGCCGTCAGGTTGAACGGCCCGTGCAGGGGGGGGCTATCCAACAGGTAGAGAGTGGCCGCGACGACATCATCCAGATGAATCCAGGAGAGCCACTGCTTGCCGCTGCCGACAGGGCCACCCAACCCAAGGCGGAAAAGTGGCAGCATTTTGGCCAGCGCCCCACCGCCCGCGCCAAGTACCACCCCGAGTCGAATCAGGCAGACCCGCACGCCGAGCGATTCCGCCTCCAGGGCGGCCCGCTCCCAATCACGACAGAGCTCATGGGCGAACCCGGGGGTCGGTTCGGCACTCTCGTCCAGCACCTCATCGGCGTGGCTGCCGTAGTAACCGGTGGCGGAAGCACTGACCAGTACCGCCGGCGGCGGCGCCTGCTGTTGCATCCACGCTACCAGGGTGTTTGTTACCTCGATGCGACTGGCGCGCAGAACCTGCTTGCGGCTGGCGCTCCAGCGTTGGTCCACGATCGGGGCTCCGGCCAAGTTGACGACGGCATCGAGTGGGCCTTCGATCTGCTCCAACGCGGCAACCACCCGCCGATTCCCGGCGACCGGTAGCGCCTGCGGCGAGCGGGTGAGAATGATCACTTCATCCCCGCGCGCCGCCAGTGCCGAGCTCAACGCCCGGCCGATAAATCCGCTTCCACCTGTGATCAATACACGCACTTTTCATCCTCCGTGCAGCCTTGAGGTAAACTGATGCTCCCAATACCGGGGCAGATTCGATGCAGGGAGGTTAACACACCATGTTTACAGGCATTGTTCAGGGCACCGCTGAGGTCACCACCTGCCAGCGCCACCAGGATTTCATGCAGCTGGAGCTGGAGCTGCCCCCGGAGCGGGCGCACGCGCTGACGGTCGGAGCCAGCATCGCGGTCAATGGCACCTGCCTGAGCATCACCGCCTTCACGGGCCGCCGTGTTTGCTTCGACGTGATCGATACCACCCTGGCGACGACCAACCTGGGGGAGCTGACGGCCGGTGACCGGGTCAATTTCGAGCGCGCCGCCCGTTTCGGTGATGAGGTTGGCGGCCACCTGATGTCAGGGCACATTTTGTGTTGCGCACGGCTCGAGCGAGTTGAAACGAGCGCGCATAACCGCCACCTTCACTTCGAGACCCCGAGGGCCGCGGCCCCCTACCTGCTCCCCAAGGGGTTCGTCGGCCTGAACGGCTGCAGCCTGACCCTGGCGGAGGTGGACAGTGAACGCAGCAGCTTCAGTGTCGCACTGATACCGGAGACCCTGGCGCAGACCACCTTCGGCCAACTGCAACCGGGAGCCCGGGTCAATCTGGAGGTCGATCCGCAAACCCAGGCGATCGTGGATACGGTCAACCGCTATCTGGCCCAGCGGACTTAGCGCTGGCCCAACGGACCGGGTATCGGCACGGTAGCTAGCCTGCCCCGCCCCGGCGGTTCATGTCGTGCATCAGTGCATGATGGAGATCACGGTACTCGGCCGCCAGCTTCTCACCGAAAAGCGGGTCTTCCGGCGGCGGCAACGCCTCATCCAGCTGCTGCCAATCGGCCTCCGTGGCCAACTCGAGGATGGCGGGGAACAACGTCTGTTCCTCGAAATCCAGGTGCTGGCGCTCGGTGCTGACGAAGGCGTCCAGCTGCTCAATGAAGCGATCCATCGGCATCACCACGTCGTTCAGGATCGCCTCGACCGACTCGGTCAGCTCGTGCGACAGCTGCTTGATCGTTTCGTGCTCGGCCTCACTCCGATCGGAACTCTTGTCCAGCTCGGCATCGCGGCCGCGAAAGTGCTCATACATCACATCCTCACGGGGGTGGTGGTGCTGGTCGGAGTAGCCACCGACATAACTCACCACATCGGCCAGCAGCGAAAAGTCGGGGCGATCCCCTTCGCGCAGTCGCTCCACCTTGTACTCCAGTAACTCGAGCAGGCGGTTCAGATTGATATGGTCCTGGTGCAGTTCTGACAGAATCGTCATACAGGTCTCTCCGCTATGGCTGGCTTTGTTTCACTATAAACGAGTCTTGTTGCCTCGTCTTGACAGGGGTCATGCCGTGGCAGGTACCGACGGCGCAACACGGGCTGAAGCCGGCTCAGCGGTAAAGCTCCTCGTTGAACGGGTCGAGTGGCTGCGCCAACAGGTCGTCATTGCGCCGGTAGAGCACCCGGCTTTCGAACTTCAGCCCCTTACCGGCAAACCAGCGTTCGACCCCCTCGATCCGCTCCTCCACCTGACTCAGCCGGAACCAGGCGGACAGGATACGGAAGAAATAGAGGCCAAACAGCCCCGCCGCCGCGCCCAGGAAGAACTCGGAGCCCACCGCAAACACCATCAGTACCACCCCCGCCACCCACACCCGGCTGGCACGGGCATCCTTGAGTATTTCGTTCAGCAGCTGGCGCTGATCCTGAAGTTTCAGATAGCGGCGGTAATTCTGTTGTAGATCGAATTTGTCACTGGCGTTCAGATAGGCTTCCATCAACTCATCCTTCAGATTTTGTTATTCCGGTTGTATGCGCCACCGGCGGGGGCACACGGTAAGGCCCCTCAGGCAAGGCTTTTGCTTACCACTTCGTATACATCAGCCGACAGCTCGGTGGTATCCATCATTCGTTGTAACTGCTCGCGCATCATGGCCCGGCGCACCGGGTCATAACGCTTCCAGCGGGTCAGCGGGGTCAGCAGTCGCGCTGCGATCTGGGGGTTTTGCCGATCCAGACGCAGGATCCAATCTGCCAGCCAGGCGTAGCCGCGGCCATCCTCGGCGTGAAACTGCGCCAGATTCTGGTTGCAAAAACCACCGATCAACGCCCGCAACTTGTTCGGGTTGCGCACATCGAATACCGGGTGGCGACTGAGGGCGATCACCCGCTCCAGGGCGCCGGGAGCCGGGTCGGACGCCTGAATCGCCAGCCACTGGTTCATCACCAGCGGCTCATGCTGCCACTGCAGGTAAAATGTTTCCAGCAGCTCGGCACCCACTTCCCGAAAACCCGAGTGGGCGACGAGAGTGAGCGCAGCCTGCTGATCGGTCATGTTGTCACTCTGCTCGAACTGCTGATGTGCCAGCTCCAGCCAGGGTTCCGCGCCGGTGGCGATCAGGTAGGCCAGCGCCAGGTTCTTCAAGCTGCGCAACCCGATCGAGGCGGCGTCCGGCGAGTAGGGGCCGGTCGCGGCGTCACAGCGCTGGTAGGCCGCCAGCCAGTGCGGCTCGAGCGCGCGGGCCAGAGCGATACGCATGAATTCACGCGCCTCGTGGATCGCATCCACATCGATCTCGTCCGCCAGCTCACTCAACTGCGCCTCGGAGGGGAGCCGCAGCAGCTGGGCTACCATGGCGGGATCGAGACTCGCATCGTCCAGCAGATCGCGCCAGGCGTCCACCAGGGTCTGCTCACAGTGCAGCGGCTCGCCGCGACGCCAGGCCTCGATCTGCTGTTGCAGCAGGCGCACGCACAGACGTTGGCCCGCATCCCAGCGGTTGAACCCATCCGTGTCATGGCCCAGCAGCAGCAACAGCTGCTGATCGGTGTAGGGGTAGTCCAGCTTGACCGGAGCGGAGAAGCCTCGCAGCAATGAGGGCACCGGGCGGCGGTCGATGGCGTCGAAGTGGAACACCTGCTCCGCTTCGGTCAACTCCAGCACGCGGCTGCACAGTTCAGTGCCATCCTCGGCCAACAGCCCCATCGCCAGCGGCAGATGGAAGGGCAGCTTGTGCGGCTGGCCAGGGGTCGGGGGGCAGCTCTGGCGCACCATGAGCGTGTAGCGACCGGTTGCGCCATCATACTGGTCCGCAACCGTCAGCCGGGGGGTGCCAGCCTGTGAATACCAGCGGCGGAACTGGTTCAGGTCGCGCCCGGAAACATCCTCCATGGCGCGCACGAAATCGTCGGTGGTCACCGCCTGCCCATCGTGGCGCGCAAAGTAGAGGTCACACCCCTGGCGAAACAGTTGCGCTCCCAACAGGGTGTGCAGCATCCGCACCACCTCCGCCCCCTTCTCGTAGACCGTCAGGGTATAGAAGTTGGAGATCTCGATATAGGACTCCGGCCGCACCGGATGGGCCATGGGGCCGGCATCTTCGGCGAACTGGGCGGTGCGCAACCGGGTCACATCCTCGATCCGTTTCAGCGTGCGCGAGTTCATGTCGGCGGAAAACTCGGCGTCCCGAAAGACGGTAAACCCCTCCTTCAGGCTGAGCTGGAACCAGTCGCGGCAGGTGACCCGGTTGCCGGACCAGTTGTGGAAATACTCATGTGCCACCACCGCCTCGACGCGCTGAAAGGCGGCATCGGTGGTGGTTTTGGGGTGGGCCAGCACACAGGCGGTGTTGAAGATGTTCAGCCCCTTGTTTTCCATCGCCCCCATGTTGAAGAAATCCACCGCCACGATCATGTAGATATCGAGATCGTATTCCCGCCCATACACCGCCTCATCCCAGCGCATCGCCTTTTTGAGCGAGACCATGGCGTGGTCCAGCTTGTCCAGATCCTTGCGCTCGGCGTAGATCCGCAACGCCACCTCGCGGCCGGATGCGGTGGTGAAGTGATCTTCCCGCCACGCCAGATCCCCCGCCACCAGGGCGAACAGGTAGCAGGGTTTGGGCCAGGGATCCTCCCAGGTGACCCAGTGGCGGCCGCCGTCGGCGTCCCCCGAGGCGATCGGGTTGCCGTTGGACAACAGCACCGGATAACGTGCCTTGTCGGCCACCAGCGTGGTGGTGAACACCGACATCACATCAGGCCGATCGGGGAAAAAGGTGATGCGGCGAAACCCCTCGGCCTCGCACTGGGTGCAGAAAATCCCGTCGGATTTGTAGAGCCCCTCCAGGGCGGTGTTTTCCTGGGGCAACAGCCGGGTGACGCACTCCAGTGTGAAACGCTCGGGCACCTCAGGGATGAGCAGTTTGCCAGCGGCGCGCCGGTAGTCGCCCCCGCTCAGCGCCCTGCCGTCGATGCTCAGCTGCACCAGCTCCAGGGTATCATCCCCCAGCAGCTCCAGCGGTTGGCGAGCGCCGGCGTCAGGGTTGCGGCTGACGCTCAGCTGGGCGCGCACCAGCGCCTGCTCCTCTTCCAGCTCAAAGTGGAGCCGCGTCCGCTCCACCCGCCAGGCGGGGGGCTGGTAGTCTTTCAGATGGATTGCATGGGGCTTTTGAGCTGACATGGCGACTCCTGCCTAAACGCTTAACTGAACCTTGTAAGCGGAAAATTTGCGGATATTGATGACGCCGGTATCCAGGATCAGATACTGCCCCTTGATCCCCAGGAGCACACCGGCCACCTCCGGGTTCTTGTCGAAATTGTGGCTGCTGATTTTGCTCGGGTAGCGCGTCACCGGATACTCGATCTCGACCACCTCCGCTGCCAGCGGACGGATCGCCGTGGCCCCGAAACGCTCGCGCAACGGATCGAGCTCATCGGCACAGAGCGCCAGCAGACGGTCACGCTCCGCCTTGAGATCGACGCTGGGGTTTCCCCCCTTGAGCATGGTGCGCCAGTTGGTCGTGTCGCTGACGTGGGTCGCCACGATCCGTTCGATCAGCCCCGAGTGGAGGCGGTTGTCCACCTCGAGGATCGGCAGCGCCTGTACGGCACCCTGATCGATCCAGCGGGTGGGAACCTGTTCCCTACGGGTGATGCCGACCTTGAGGCCGGAGGAGTTGGCCAGGTAGACCAGATGGGGCTGAAAACAGTGGCGCTCCCCCCAGGCCGGATCACGGCAGGTGCCCGCATGGTAATGGCATTTTTCCGGCTTGACGATACAGCTGTCGCACTGGGGCAGACGGGTAAAGCAGGGGTAGCAGTACCCCTGGTTGAAACTTTTTTTCGTCTTGCGGCCACAGTGGAGGCAGTTTATCTCCTGCTGGTAGAGTAGCCGGATCGGCTGGCCGATCAACGGGTTGAGATCCACCTGCTGCTCGCCGATCGGCAGCTGATAGTGAACGGGGCGCTCCAGCCGAGTACGCATCTTGCGCAGGCCGCCAACGGGGGGGGTGGGTAGCGGATCAACCATCGGCAAGTATCTTCAGCCGCTGCGGCTCGAACGGATCATCGCCATGCAGCTCCCCATCGGGGCGGGTGCGGTCGATGAAGCCGACCCGCTGCTCCTCGGCCACGTTGTGGGTGTGCTCATAGGCGATCACGGCGCGCAAACTGCGCTCCCGTTGCGCCTGGGTCAAGCGCACGCCATTGGGCCACTTGCCCAGCTCCACCGCCCGGCGCAGTGACTGGTAGATCTCCGGCGTCATCGCCGCCATCATTTCATCCAGTGTCATCGGCATCTCCTGAGTTGAATGACCGGATTCTAGCACAGCCGCTCTCAGCCGGAACGTCTGCCGGGAAGCCGGAGCAGCCACAACCAGAGCAGCCCCGCCAGCAGACCGACCAGGTGGGCGGTATTGGCGATGGCACCGAAACCGACCCCCTGCAACACGCCGGTGAACCCCAGTAGCAGCCAGAACAACATGAAATTCATCAGTGCCGGCGGCAGGCCGATGCGGGGGCGCAACCGGAACCAATCCCACAGCCAGGCGTACCCCAGCAGCGCAAATACCACCCCCGACATGCCACCAAACATCGGGCCGCTGACGAGGAACTGAGCCAGATTGGACAACCCCCCCGCGAACAGGACCAGACCGAGCAGCGGCAGACTCCCCTGCGCCGGCTCCACCCTGACCCCGACGATCCAGACCCAGAGCAGGTTGAACAGGATATGCAGCAGGTTGAAGTGCATGAAGATCGGCGTGATCAGCCGCCACCACTCCCCGCTGGCCAGCATCGCCGGCAGGGTCTGCCAGCGCGCCTGCTGACCGGAGAGCTCGAAGGAGGTGAAACTGAACAGCGCCATCCGTTGCGGATCGGAACCGAAGCCGATCAGCAGACTGAACAGCGCGCTCAACAGGATCAGAGAGAGGGTCACGGGAATGCGGCGCCAGCTGATCGAGCGCCGGGTTCCTCTTGCAACGTGAAGTTGGACCTGACTCAGATCCCCCCCGGCGCGCCAGTAGCGGTACAGCTCACTCACCTGAGCGGGGTTGAACTCGGGGGCGACATAAAGCCGCTGCCGCCCCTCCTCTTCGACCACCCGGTGAGCCACCCCGTGGCGCCACAGGAAGGCGGTAAATTCGGTCAGATCCTCATGCAGAGGTGTTTCGATGGCAGCGATCACGAGGCACCAACCTCCGATTCGGGCAGATGCACCTCCCGTGCCACATCGACCCAGACGAACTTGGTGGGATCGATGCGCGTCTCCTGATCCAGCCGGTAGGCGACCAGCTTGCCATATTTGACGGCACTGAAATCGAGGCAGGCGATGTTGTCCGTGATCGGGGCCGGCACCCCTTCGCGCCAATAGTGGCCAATGAACAGCAGCTTCTCCTGCGGACCGTAGTAGAGCAGATCCTCGCGCTGCGCTTCGGTGAGGGGCAAACGCGCCAGATGGGGGGGCAGCGGGTCGGGCTGAAACACCACATCCACCAGATACTGGGGGTCGGGCAGCCAGAATTTGGTGCGAAAAAAGTGGCGCCGAAAGCCATCCTTGCTCACCATCACCTCATTGTTGGGCAGGCGCAGATGGGTCCCCCGCAGCAACCGATCCATCACCTCCCACTCAAAGCTGCCCTCGATGGCGGAGCGGTACAGAAACTCCCGGTCGATTCGATTGCCGCCATATTGCTGTCGAAAACGGTCGATCAACGCCGGGTGCCAGCAGGCGTGTACCACCCGAAAACGATCGAGCTCGAGAAACAGGGGCAGGCGCAGGAACCACTCCATATACTCCTGCCGCTCCTCCGGCCAAGCTGAAAGCTGCTCCAGCGTGCGCTGCAAAATGCGCCGGTGGCGGGGGGTGTGAGCCCGAAGGAACTCCCCCGGCCGGTCCGGGTGGGGGGTCATGTAGCAGAGAAAGTTGTACTCATGGTTGCCCATGACGATCTCCGCCTGGCCGGCGTCCACCATCCCCTTGACGATCTGCAGCGCCTCGCGGATATGGGGGCCGCGATCGATGATATCGCCAATAAAAATGGCCTTGCGCACGGGATGACGGTAGACCCCGTCGACCTGGCGGTATCCCATGCGCGCCAGCAACATGCGCAGGCTGAGCGCGCAGCCATGCACATCACCGATCAGATCATAGCCCTGGTTCACCACATTTCACTCCTGTTGACCGGGCTTGGAGCTCCAGCCCAGCTTTTCGCGGCAGGTGCGATAGAAATCGTAATCCAGCGGATGCAGCAGTTTCAGCTTCTGCGCCTTCTTGCGCACCCGGATGCTGTCTCCCGGTGCCAGGCTGAGGTTCAACTGACCATCGCAGGAGATCGCGGGATAGGTCTTGTTCTCTTCGCTGATCACCACCTTCAGCTCACTGTTTCCATCCACCACGATCGGGCGGCTGGAGAGCGTATGGGGAAACATCGGCACCAGCACCAGGGCATCGATTTTGGGGTGCATGATCGGCCCCCCCGCCGAAAGGGCGTAGGCGGTTGAACCGGTCGGAGTGGAGACGATCAAGCCATCCGAGCGCTGGGTATAGACAAACTGCCCCTCGATATAGAGTTCAAACTGAATCATTCGAGTCGCCTTACCCGGGTGGATCACGCAATCGTTCAGGGCCGCCATCTCGGCGATCAGCTCCCCCCTGCGCCTGATCTCCACATCCAGCAGAAAGCGGCAATCGACCGCATACTGCCCGGACAAAACCTGGGTCAAGCCATCCTCAAAGTCGGTGGGGGAGATGTCGGTCAAAAATCCCAGGTTACCCCGATTGATACCCACCACCGGAATGTTGCTCTGGGCCAGCGTGCGTGCCGCGCCCAGCAGACTGCCATCGCCCCCCACGACGATGGCGAGATCGCAGATCTCTCCCATCAACTTCTGTTTGCAGACCTGCTGGCCATGCCCCGGCATCACTTCGGCGATGGACTGCTCCAAAATGACGTTCAAGCCGCGCTCATCCAGAAAGCGGATCAACTGCTTCAAGGTATCGATGACGGACTTGCTGCCGAGGCGCCCGATCAAGCCGATGTTGCGAAAGTTATCCATGCCAGCCCCGCTCTGCCGCTGAAACGTGAGGTATCCCGGCTGGCATTATACGGCCAAGCGCCGCCGATTATCAGACACCGGGCGGAATATCGAGCCACGAGCGAAGGGCAAACGGGCAAGGCGTTCGGGTGGACGAAGACGAGTTTGAACCCCCGGCTCTCCGCCGGCAAGATAGATGCTCACCCCACCAAGCCTTTCGCCCAGCGCAGATGGAAAAATGAAGTGTGAAGTGTGTTGGCACAACGGACGGGACTAGCGACCCGGAACATCCCATGAGAGCTGACAGGCAGGTATTCTAACCTTTCATCTCCCGTTGTTGGCACAACGGACGGGACTGGCGACCCGGAACATCCCACGAGAGCTGACAGGCAGGTATTCTAACCTTTCA
>JAXHUI010000044.1:0-16934 GCA_034189745.1 Pseudomonadota bacterium | reverse complement strand
ATTTCACACAATCATGCCAGTCCGCTAATCTGCCTCCATATTGGTGATGCAGCCACTTGCGAGGCATGAGATGCTTTTCGAGGGGCGGTGTTATTGGTTTTACACGACGGGGAGATAGAGAGATGTTGGATAGCAACCTGAAACAGCAGTTGAACAGCTACCTGCAGAAGATGGTTACACCGATCGAGTTGATACTGACCACCAATGAGAGTGACAAGTCTCGGGAGCTGGCCGAGCTGGCCCGGGAGATCGCCGAGCTGTCCGATAAAATCAGCGTGAAGGAGGGCCAAGAGGGGCGCGCGCCCAGCATGGCGGTCGCCAGCGTCGGTGAGGCGCCACGGGTGACCTTTGCGGGTATCCCGATGGGGCACGAATTTACCTCGCTGGTGTTGGCGCTGCTGCAGGCCGGCGGCCACCCATCCAAGGCGGATGCGGCGTTGCAGGAGCAGATCCGCAACCTGAAGGGGACGTTCCACTTCGAGACCTACGTCTCGCTCTCCTGCCAGAACTGCCCGGACGTGGTTCAGGCGCTGAACCTGATGGCGCGGCTGAACCCGAACATCAGCCACACCATGATCGATGGCGCGCTGTTTCAGGATGAGGTGGAAGCGCGCCAGATCATGGCGGTTCCCTCCGTCTACCTCAATGGCGAACCCTTCGGCCAGGGGCGGATGACACTGGCGGAGATCGTCAACCGGCTCGATAGCGGCGCCGCCGAGCAGCGGGCGGCCGAGCTGAACAGCCGAGACCCCTACGAGGTGCTGATCGTGGGCGGCGGCCCCGCCGGCGCCGCCGCGGCGATCTACGCCGCACGCAAGGGGATCCGCACCGGGCTGGTCGCGCAGCGGTTCGGGGGTCAGGTGATGGATACCATGGGGATCGAAAACTTCATCTCCGTCCCCTACACCGAAGGCCCCAAACTGGTGGCCTCTCTGGAGGAGCATGTCAAGGCGTATGAGGTGGATCTGATCACCGAGCAAACCGCCACCCGGCTGAGCCGGGGCGAGCTGATCGAGGTGGAGCTGGCCTGCGGCGCCAGCCTGAAAAGTCGCAGCGTCATTCTCGCCACCGGCGCGCGCTGGCGGGAGATGAATGTGCCGGGCGAACGGGAATACCGCAACAAGGGGGTGGCCTACTGCCCGCACTGTGATGGCCCGCTGTTCAAGGGCAAGCGCGTGGCGGTGATCGGTGGCGGCAATTCCGGCATCGAAGCGGCGATCGATCTGGCCGGTCTGGTGGAGCATGTTACCGTGCTGGAGTTTGCCGATACCCTGCGCGCCGACAGCGTACTGGTGAAAAAAGCCGAGTCCCTGCCCAATGTGGAGATCATCAAGCAGGCGATGACCACGGAGGTGCTGGGTGATGGCAACAAGGTGGTCGGTCTGAAATATCAGGATCTTGGCAGTGATGAAATACGCACACTGGAGGTGGCCGGTATCTTCGTACAGATCGGCCTGGTGCCGAACAGCGAGTGGCTGCAGGAGAGCCTGGAGCTGAGCGAACGGGGCGAGATCATCATCGACGCCCACGGCGCCACCTCCATGCCGGGTGTGTTTGCCGCCGGCGATGTGACCACCACCCCCTACAAGCAGATCATCATCTCCATGGGGTCGGGCGCCACCGCGGCTCTGGCCGCCTTCGATCACCTGATCCGCCACTGATCGACCGGCGCGCGGCAACCGCGCGCTGACAGCCTGGTGCCGCTCGCCACCGCCCTTCGGGGCGGTTTTTGTTTGGGGGGCCTAACGCGCTGCGCGGCAGGCTTCACCATGGCAACCCGCCCTTGAACCGTTCAATCAGAAAATCACACAACAGCTGCAGTTTCGGTGAGCGCTGGCGCGCCTGGGGATAGACCAGCCAGACGCCGCTGTGGGGGTAGCGATACCTCTCCAGCATGGAAACCAGCTCGCCCCGCTCCAGCGCCGGTTCCACGTAGTAGTCGGGCAACTGGGCGATGCCCAGCCCCTTGCGCACGGCATCCAGCAGGGCGGGGCCCGAGTTGGAGCGCCAGTTGCCATCGACCTTGAGTTCACGCCGCTGGCCGTTGTCGCTGAACAGCCAGAAGGGGTTGGCGCCGAGCAGGCAGTTGTGTCGGCTCAGCTCGCTCAGGGTGTGTGGTATCGGGTGGCGCTGCAGGTAGTCGGGGCTAGCGCAGAGGTATTCGCGCCGATCGCACAGTCGCCGCGCCAGCAGCGAGGAGTCCTTCAGCGTGCCCATGCGCACGGCGAGATCATGCCCTTCGCCGATCAGATCGGTTTGGCGGTTGGTCAGGTGCAGATCGAGGCTGATCTTCGGGTGGCGCAGCAGGAAGTCATTCAGCTGAGGTGCCAGAAAACGCTCACCGAAGGTGGTGGCACAGGTCACCCGGAGGGTGCCCGAGGGTTCCGCCTGAAAGCCGGCCAACTCCTCTTCGGCGGCCATGAACCCCTGCAGCAGCTGGCGGCAGTGGTGGAAGTAGTGCTCTCCCGCCTCGCTGAGGCGGAATTTGCGCGTGGTGCGATAGAGCAGCGGCGTGTGCAACTCCGCTTCCAGCCGTGCGACCAGCCGGCTGATGTGGGACGGCGAAACCTTCAGTTGCCTGGCCGCCGCCGAAAAACTGCCCTGCTCGACCACCGCCACGAAGGCTTCGATCGCTTCCCACTGTCTCATGCCCTGCTCCTCTGCCAGGCCCCTGTATGCCAGAATTATTGCTGCTGAGCAAAAATAATTTTCGATTACTGCCATTATCAGGTTGCGCTCCAGCGTCTACACTGGTTCCATCACTGCAACGAGATCAGGAGTCCATTATGAAATCACGCGCCGCCGTTGCCTGGGAAGCGGGCCAGCCCCTTGCCATCGAAGAGATTGACGTTCAGGGCCCCAAAGCGGGGGAGGCGCTGGTGCGCATTGTCGCCAGCGGGGTCTGCCACACCGATGCCTTCACCCTTTCCGGGGCGGACCCGGAGGGGATCTTCCCGGCGATTCTGGGCCATGAGGGTGCCGGTATCGTGGAGGAGGTGGGCCCCGGCGTCACCACGCTGAAACCGGGTGACCATGTGATTCCGCTCTACACCGCCGAGTGCGGCCAGTGCAAATTCTGCCTCTCTGGCAAGACCAATCTCTGCCAGGCGATCCGCGCCACGCAGGGCCAGGGGTTGATGCCGGATGGCAGCAGCCGCTTCTCCATCGGAGGCAAGACGCTTTACCACTACATGGGCACCTCGACCTTCTCCGAGTACACGGTGGTGCCGGAGATCGCGCTGGCGAAGATCCACATCGACGCGCCGCTGGAGAAGGTCTGTCTGCTGGGTTGCGGTATCACCACCGGTATCGGTGCGGTAAGGAACACCGCCCGGGTCGAGCCGGGTTCCACCGTGGCGGTGTTCGGCCTGGGCGGCATCGGGCTGTCGGTGATCCAGGGGGCGCGCATGGTGGGTGCCAGCCGCATCCTCGCCATCGACATCAATGAAGACAAATTCGAGATGGCGCGCCAGTTCGGTGCCACCGACTGCGTCAATCCGAAGGACTACTCCGACCCGATCCAGCAGGTGATCGTGGATATGACCGATGGCGGGGTGGATTACTCCTTCGAGTGTATCGGCAACGTGCAGGTGATGCGCCAGGCGCTGGAGTGCTGCCACAAGGGGTGGGGCGAGTCGGTGATCATCGGCGTGGCCGGAGCCGGCGAGGAGATCTCCACCCGCCCGTTCCAGCTGGTGACCGGTCGTGTCTGGAAGGGCTCCGCCTTCGGCGGCGTGAAGGGGCGCAGCCAGTTGCCGGGCTATGTGGAGGAGTACCTGAACGGCAAGATCGAGATCGATCCGTTCATCACCCACACCATGGGGCTGGAGGAGATCAACACCGCGTTCGACCTGATGCATCAGGGCAAGAGCATCCGCTCGGTGGTGCTGTTCGACCGGTGAGTTTCGAGCCGCCAGCGCGGCAGAAAAGCAGCAACCCGTGATAGCCTCAGGAGAGATCATGCCCCACACCGCCCCCGAGTTGATCGCCCGCCACAAATGTTTCGATGGCTGGCTCGAGCGCTACCAGCACGACTCCACCGCCACGAGCACCAAGATGGTGTTCGCCCTCTACCTGCCACCCCAGGCCCGGACCCGGCCGGTGCCGGTGCTCTACTGGCTCTCCGGCCTGACCTGCAACGATGAGAACTTCATGCAGAAGGCCGGGGCTCAACGGGTCGCCGCCGAGCTGGGGATCGCTCTGGTCGCGCCGGACACCAGCCCCCGCGGCTGCAACCTGCCCGGTGAGGATGACAGCTACGACTTCGGCTCCGGTGCCGGGTTCTACCTCAACGCCACCGAACAGCCCTGGGCGGCGCACTACCGAATGTACACTTACGTGAGCGAGGAGCTACCGGCGCTGATCGAACGGCACTTTCCGGTGACCGAACGGCGCGCCATCAGCGGCCACTCCATGGGAGGGCACGGCGCGCTGATCTGTGCCTTGAAAAACCCCGGGCGCTACCGCTCGGTGTCCGCCTTCGCACCGATCAGCAATCCGAGCCACTGCCCCTGGGGGGAAAAGGCGTTTTCCGGCTACCTGGGGAGTGATCGGGAGGGGTGGAAAGCGTGGGATAGTTGCGAGCTGATCGCCACCGCCAGGGAGCGGCTGCCGATCCTGGTGGATCAGGGCGATGCGGACCAGTTTCTGCAGCAGCAACTCAAGCCCGAGGCGCTGGAGGCGGCCTGTGCCGCAGCCGGCCATCCGCTGGAGCTGCGTATCCGCCCCGGCTACGACCACAGCTACTTTTTCATCGCCAGCTTCATCGAAGACCACCTGCGCCACCACGCCCGAGCGTTGCAGCCGAGCTGATGGCGAGGCGAACAGCCCCGCACAAGCGGGGCTGTTTTGGCTCAGAGCGCGGCCAGAACCGCCTCTGCGCTGCTCTTGTCCACCCCCTTGTCGTCGATCCCCAGCCACTCCACCTTGCCGTCGTCGACGATCATCGCATAGCGTTTGCTGCGCTTGCCGAACTGGATACCGGAAAGATCCTGATCGAGCCCCAGCGCGCTGGCGAACTCACCCAGGCCATCGGCCAGCATGATGATCTTGTCGGCGTTTTGATCCCTGCCCCAGGCGGCCATCACGAACACATCGTTGACGGAGGTGCAGATGATGCTGTCCACCCCGCGCGCCTTGATCTCGTCCGCCTTGACCACGAAACCCGGCAGGTGGGTCTCGGAGCAGGCGGGAGTAAACGCCCCCGGCACGGCAAACAGCACCACTTTCTTGCCGGCAAAGAGGTCGGCGGTATTGACCGCTTCCGGCCCCTCCTTGCCCATCACGCGCAGTTCTACATTGGGAATCGTGTCACCGATCTGAATGCTCATCTGGTCTCTCCACAGCGTTATTGTTGACTGATTCACTCGGGATTGTAGCAGATCTTTCCACTCAGGATAGCGGAGCGTTCCACGCCCGGGGCGATAAAATCTTCCCCTCCTGCTCCGTCACCACCGGCAGGGGCGGTTTTCGCTGGCCGCCATGGAGAGCGGCCAAGCCCCGACGCCGCCCAGGATAAGGCGCCGGGGTGGCCCGTTGAGTGGAGAAGAGGACCGTTACCCTCCTGATCGAATCTTTTGCGTGACTTTGGCCCCGCCGGCGGGTATATAGCATCTTTCTCGTTCTGCAGGATACCGCCGTGTATTCACCGCCCCAACCCGAGCTCGACCAGAATCCAGCCCTGTGCGAGCAGATCGCTGACGCCCTGGTCGCACAGGGCTATCTCATTCTCCCCTCCGCCCTGCCTGAAGCCCTGGGCTATCGGTTGTACCACCATCTGCAGACACTGGATGGGGCGCAGTTTCGTCGCGCCGGTATCGGCCGTGAGCAGGATCACCAACTGCACGCCGACATTCGCCGTGACCAGATCCGCTGGCTGAGCCACCACTGCCCGGTCGAGGCGGAATACCTGCGCTGGATGGACCAGTTGCGTCAGGGGCTGAACCGGCGACTTTTCATGGGGCTGTTCGATTACGAGGCGCACTTTGCCCACTACCCGCAGGGGGCGTTCTACAAACGCCATCTGGATGCTTTTCGCGGCCAGACCAATCGGGTGCTGACCACGGTGTGTTACCTCAACCCGCACTGGCAGCCCCGGCTGGGGGGCGAGCTGCTGATCTGGCCAACCCAAGAGAGCACACTAGCGCTGGCCAGGGTGGTGCCACAGATGGGTACCCTGGTGGTATTTCTGAGTGAGCGCTTTCCCCATGAGGTGCGGCCGGCCCGGGCCGATCGCTACAGCATCGCCGGCTGGTTTCGGGTCAACGCCAGCATCAACAACCAGATCGACCCGCCCCGTTAGGCTCAGAGCAACGTCAGTGGTGGCTGTTGCAGCGCACTCAGCTGCTCGCGCAGCTGCAGGATATGCTCGCCCCAGTAACGCTCGGTGTTGAACCAGGTGAAGTTGCGGGGAAAGGCGGGATCCTCCCAGCGTCGCGCCAGCCAGGCGCTGTAGTGCATCATCCTCAGGGTGCGCAGGGCCTCCACCAGATGCAGCTCGCGCGGATCGAAATCCGCGAACTCACTGTATCCGGCGATCACCTCCGCCAGCTGCAACTGCTGCTGGGTGCGGTCATCGCCGGTCAGCAACATCCACAGATCCTGGATCGCCGGCGCCATGCGCGCGTCGTCGAAATCGACGAAGTGGGGGGTGTTGTCGCGCCAGAGAATATTGCCACCGTGGCAGTCGCCGTGGGTTCGGATCGACTGCACCTCGCCGGCGGCGGCAAAACAGGCTTCGATGCCGGCCAGCAGGTCGGCGCACAGGCTGGTGTAGGCCTCTCGCAGCGGGGCGGGAATGAAGCCCTCGCTGATCAGCTCCACGCTGTCGCGCCCATAGGTCTGGATATCCAGCGCCGGGCGGTGCACAAAGGGGTGGACCGCACCCACCAGGTGGATACGGCCCAGCGTGTGGCCCAACTGATAGAGGTGGTCGGGGTCATCCAGCTCCGGCGCCCGCCCGCCGCGGCGGCGGAACAGCGAAAAGCGGTACTCCTTGAAATGGAACAGGCTTTCACCCTCACGGTGGGTCAGCGGCGCCACCACCGGCAGCTCCTGCTCCACCAGCTCGAAACAGAACTGGTGCTCCTCCTCTATCTGCGCATCACTCCAGCGCAGCGGGCGGTAGAACTTGGCGATCAACGGCTCGCTCTCTTCGATCCCCACCTGGTAGACACGGTTCTCGTAGCTGTTGAGCGCCAGGATACGGCCATCGCTGAGGTAGCCCAACGATTCCACCGCGTC
Organism: Pseudomonadota bacterium; assembly: GCA_034189745.1. Classification (GTDB taxonomy): domain Bacteria; phylum Pseudomonadota; class Gammaproteobacteria; order Pseudomonadales; family Balneatricaceae; genus Marinobacterium. Next base: position 9,692 of record JAXHUI010000044.1, on the reverse strand, counting down.
GATCACGGTGTCGGGGGTCAGCTGATAGAACGGTTGGCTGGGATTGTCTGGCATGGGGCACCGCCTTGTTCCGGGTTGGCCCCCATTCTAGCCTCCCGGGCGGGTACAGCTCCAACGCTGTCACCAAAATGTTTCTGCCACGTCGCCTACTGGTCATATTGAGCATTTAATATGTAGCTTTGGTTAGTCACAGAAACAGAGAGGGAGTTACCGTCATGGCACTGCTTGATCTCTTCCTAATCGGTCACCGTCCGCAGGGGCATGATGTGGTGAGGCCGGCGCGGCCGCGCAAGGTATCCGACCTGCCCATCTCGTTCACCGAAGAGTTGGCGCGTTTCATGTTCGACTTCGCCGAGCAGTATATCCATTGCGATGAGGGGGATGAAATCCTGCTGATGCGGGGGCAGCTCGACTGCCACGACATCATCTCTCACCCAAACTTCGTCGATCACTTCCGTGACCGGGTGCAAAACGGGCAACATTTCAATTTTCTGGACATGCTGCTCAGGCGCGAGGCCGTCGACCTGCACTCGGACACGTTCAAACAGCGGCGCCGCTTTGACCTGCTGCAACAGCCCCTGGTGGTACCTCCCCCCGGCCAGCCGCAATTCAACTACGCGCGCTGACCCCCCGCCGCCGGGGGGATTTCACCCCCCCGGCGGCAAGCCGATCCCCGCCAGAAGAGCACCCACCCCGGAGAGGTTCAGTTGACCCTGGCGTCCAGCTCTCCGCGCTCATAGCGCTGCGCCATCCGCTCCAGCGGGATCGGTTTGATGCGGCTGGCGTGGCCGGCGCTGCCGAACGCTTCATAGCGGGCGATGCAGATCTCACTCATCGCCTGCATGGAGGCCTTGAGGTATTTGCGCGGGTCGAACTCCGCGGGATTGAGGGCCAGAAAGCGGCGCACGGCTCCGGTCGAGGCCAGCCGCAGGTCGGTGTCGATATTGACCTTGCGTACCCCGTACTTGATCCCGGCGACGATCTGCTCCACCGGCACGCCGTAGGTTTCCGGGATCTCACCGCCAAACTGGTTGATCACCGCCAGCCACTCCTGCGGCACCGAGGAGGAGCCGTGCATCACCAGATGGGTGGTGGGAAGCCGCTCATGGATCGCGCGAATGCGATCGATCGCCAGGATATCGCCGGTGGGCGGTCGGGTGAACTTGTAGGCCCCGTGGGAGGTGCCGCAGGCGATCGCCAGTGCGTCCACGTTGGTGGCCTTGACGAACTGGGCGGCCTCATCCGGGTCGGTCAGCATCTGGTCGCGGGTCAGGGTGCCCTCGGCGCCGATGCCGTCCTCCTCCCCGGCCTGGCCGCTCTCGAGGGAGCCGAGACAGCCCAGCTCCCCTTCCACGGAGACGCCACAGGCGTGCGCCATCTCGACGGTGCGGCGGGTGACATCGACGTTGTAGGCGTAGTCGGTCGGCGTTTTGCCATCCTCACCCAGGGAGCCATCCATCATCACCGAGGAGAACCCGCTGGCGATGGAGCGTTGACAAACCGCCGGGCTGGTGCCGTGGTCCTGGTGCATACACACCGGCACCTCGGGAAACTCATCGATCGCCGCCAGGATCAGGTGGCGCAGAAAGTTGGAACCGGCGTATTTGCGCGCGCCGGCGGAGGCCTGCACGATCACCGGCGAGTCGGTTTTGGCCGCCGCTTCCATGATCGCGCGCATCTGCTCCAGATTGTTGACGTTGAACGCCGGAATGCCGTAACCGTACTCGGCGGCATGGTCCAGCAACTGGCGCATGGAGATCAGAGCCATGGTTTCACCCCTGGGTTGGTTGCTCGGAAAATGTTACTTGGCCGCACGCTGCTCCAGCATGGCGACCGCTGGCAGCACCTTGCCCTCCACGAACTCCAGAAAGGCGCCACCACCGGTGGAGATGTAGGAGATTTTATCGGCGATCTCATATTTATCCACCGCCGCCAGCGTGTCGCCACCGCCGGCGATGGAGAAGGCGGAGCTGTCGGCGATCGCCCGCGCCAGGGTTTTGGTGCCCGCGGCGAACGGGTCGAACTCGAACACCCCCACCGGGCCGTTCCAGATGATGGTGCCGGCGCCGGAGATCAGCTCGGCCAAGGCGTGGGCGGACCGGGGCCCGATATCCAGAATCATCTCATCCGGGGCCACCTCGTCGACCGGCTTGAGCACCGCTTGCGCCGACTCGGAGCAGCTCTTTGCCACCACCACATCCTGCGGCAGCGGGATATCCACCTTCGCCATCAGCGCCCGGGCGGCCGGGATCAGCTCCTGCTCGCACAGGGAGTTGCCCACCGGCTTGCCGGCGGCGGCCAAAAAGGTGTTGGCGATGCCACCGCCCACGATCAGTTGATCACACTTGAGTGAGAGCGCATCGAGCACCTCCAGCTTGGTGGAGACCTTGGCGCCCCCCACGATCGCCACCAGCGGGCGGGCCGGGTTGTCCAGCGCCTGGGTGAGCGCCTCCAGCTCCCGCGCCAGCAGCGGACCGGCACAGGCGATGGGGGCAAACTTGGCAACGCCGTGGGTCGAAGCCTGGGCGCGGTGGGCGGTGCCGAAGGCGTCCATCACGTAGAGATCACACAGTGCCGCCATCTTTTTGGCCAGCGCTTCGCTGTCCGCCTTCTCGCCGGGGAGAAAGCGCACGTTCTCCAGCAGCACCAGCTCGCCCTCGCTCACGTCGAAGCCGCCGTCGATCCACTCCCTGATCAGCGGTACCGGACGCTGCAACAGCTGGCTGATCCGCTCGGCCACCGGGGCCAGTGAGTACTTTTCTTCGTACCGGCCCTCGGTGGGGCGGCCCAGGTGGGAGAGCACCATCACCCGGGCGCCGGCCTTCAAGGCCATTTCGATGGTGGGCAGGGCGGCGCGGATGCGGGCATCGGAGCTCACCTGCCCCGCCTTCACCGGCACATTGAGGTCTTCCCGGATCAGAACCCGTTTGCCGGCCAGATCCAGATCGGTCATCTTCAACACATTCATCGAGGCAGTTCCTGTTCCTGTTGAGTCGGCGCATCCCCCCCGAGTCGCAGCCAGTAGCGGGAGAGATCCAGCATCCGGTTGGCAAACGCCCATTCGTTGTCGAACCAGCATAGCAGCTTCAGCAAGCGACCGCCGGCGACCCGCGTCTGGGTGCCATCCACCACCGCCGAACGGGGATCGGTGTTGAAATCGATCGACGCGTGCGGCTCTTCGGTATAGCCCAGCAACCCCGCCAGCTCGTTCTGGGCGGCGGCGCGCAGCATGGCGTTCACCGCCACCGGATCGGTATCCTGCTGCAGATTGATCGCCAGGTCCATTAGCGAAACGTTGATGGTGGGCACCCGCAGGTGGAGACACTGAAACCGCCCGGCCAGGTGGGGCAGCAGCCGATCGATCCCCCGGCTCAACCCCGTATCCACCGGGATGATCGACTGCATGGCACTGCGCGCCAGGCGCAGGTCGCTGCGGTGGTAGCTGTCGATCACCGGCTGATCGTTCATCGCCGAATGGATGGTGGTCGTCACCCCGCTGTGGATGCCGAAGTGGCGCTCGAGCAGATCCAGCACCGGCACCACGCAGTTGGTGGTGCAGGAGGCCGCCGAGGCGATCCGGTGGCCAGCCTCGAGGCTGGACTGGTTGAAACCATACACCACCGTGGCGTCGATATCCGCCTGGGCCGGATGGGAGTAGAGCAACCGCTTCGCCCCGCTCGCCAGATGGCGCTCGGCATCGGCGCGGGTGCGGAAGGCACCGGAACACTCCAGCAGCAGATCCACCCCCAGCTCACCCCAGGGGATCCGCTCCGGCTCCGCCTGGCTGAACACCCGAATACGGTCGCCATCGATCAGCAGCGCCTCACCGTCGTTTTCGACCCGACAGGGAAAGCGCCCATGGGTGGTGTCATAGCGGGTCAGGTAGGTGAGCGTGTCCAGATCGGCCAGCTCATTGATCGCCACCACCTGCAACTGTCGCTGCAGCCCCCGCTGGTAGACCGCCCGCAGCACCCCCTGCCCGATGCGGCCATAGCCGTTGATCGCAATGCGATGGCTCATCGCGTCATGGCCGCCAGCGGGGGTGCAAGGCGGTGATCAAAGCAGGTTTTCAACACTGGCAACCACATTGTCGACAGTGAAACCGAACAGCGGGAACAGCTCGCCGGCCGGGGCGGATTCACCGAAACTGCGCATCCCCACGATGGCGCCGTTCAGCCCCACATACTTGTACCAGAAGTCGGCGTGGGCCGCCTCCACCGCCACCCGCGCGGTTACCGCCGCGGGGAGCACCTGCTCCCGGTAGGCGGCTTCCTGGCGGTCGAAGCGCTCGGTGCAGGGCATGGAGACGACGCGAATCCGCTTGCCCTCACCCCCCAGCCGCTCGGCGGCGGCCATCGCCAGCGCCACCTCGGAGCCGGTGGCGATCAGGATCGCATCCGGTGTGCCATCACACTCCCGCAGGATATACCCGCCGCGCTCGATGGCGCTGATCTGGGCGCCGCCGCGGCGCTGGTGGGGCAGGCTCTGGCGCGAGAAGATCAAGGCGCTGGGGCCATCGCTGCGGTGCAGGGCGGCTTTCCAGGCAACGGCGGACTCCACCGCGTCACAGGGGCGCCAGGTCTCCATGTTGGGCGTCATGCGCAGGTTGGCGAGCTGCTCCACCGGCTGGTGGGTCGGGCCATCTTCCCCCAGGCCGATGGAGTCGTGGGTGTAAACGAACAGCACCCGCTGTTTCATCAGGGCCGCCATGCGCACCGCGTTGCGCGCGTACTCCATGAACACCAGGAAGGTGGCACCGTAGGGGATGAACCCCCCGTGCAGCGCGATCCCGTTCATGATCGCGCTCATGCCGAACTCGCGCACCCCGTAGTGGATATAGTTGCCGCTGGCGTCGTCGCGGGTCAGCCCCCTGGCGCCCGACCAGAGGGTCAGGTTGGAGCCGGCCAGGTCGGCGGACCCTCCCAGCAGCTCCGGCAGCCGTGGGGCGAACGCCTCGATGGCGTTCTGGGAGGCCTTACGCGTGGCGATGGTTTCGCCCCTCTCCGCCACCTGAGCGATCCACTCATCGGCCCGCGCGGCGAAGTCGCCCGGCAGCTCGCCGCAGAGCCGGCGCAACAGCTCTTCTGCCAGCTGCGGGTAAGCCCTCCGGTAGGCGCTCAGGCGCTCGTTCCAGTCGTTTTCCGCCCGCTGGCCCGCCTCGCGGGCATCCCAGAGCTCATACAGCTCCTCCGGGATCACGAACGCCGGGTGGGGCCACTGCAGGGCGTCCCGCGCCAGCTTGATCTCGTCATCGCCCAGCGGCGCGCCGTGACACGCCTCCTTGCCCTGCTTATTGGGCGCGCCGAAGCCGATGATGGTCCGGCAGCAGATCAGTGTCGGTTGCGCGCTGTTTTCCTGTGCCTGTTCGATCGCGGCCCGGATCTGGTCCCCGTCGTGGCCATCGACGGCACGGATCACCTGCCAGCCGTAGGCTTCGAACCGCGCCGGCGTGTCGTCGCTGAACCACCCCTCCACCTCGCCATCGATGGAGATGCCGTTGTCATCCCAGAACACGATCAGCTTGCCCAGCCCCAGTGTGCCCGCCAGGGAGCAGACCTCATGGGAGATACCCTCCATCAGGCAGCCATCCCCCATGAAGGTGTAGGTGTAATGGTCGATGATCGCGTGACCATCACGGTTGAACTGCGCCGCCAGCGCTTTTTCGGCGATCGCCATGCCGACGGCGTTGGCCAGCCCCTGCCCCAGCGGCCCGGTGGTGGTCTCCACTCCGGGGCAGTAACCGTACTCCGGGTGACCGGCGGTTTTGCTGTGCAGCTGGCGGAAGTTTTTCAGATCCTCGATGCTGAGATCGTAGCCGGTCAGGTGCAGCAGCGAGTAGAGCAGCATGGAGCCGTGGCCATTGGAGAGCACGAAGCGGTCGCGGTCGAACCAGTGCGGATTGCCGGGGTTGTGTTTGAAAAAATCGTTCCACAGCACTTCGGCGATATCCGCCATCCCCATGGGGGCGCCGGGGTGACCGGATTTGGCTTTCTGTACGGCGTCCATGCTCAATGCGCGAATGGCATTGGCACGTTCTCGGCGAGAGGACATTGATCTACTCCTGGGGCTGGACCCAACCTTGAGGGTTACGCGATGGTGGACGAATCTAGGGGCGCAATTTTCACCCAGATGGCGGCCAGCTTCAAATCCATTTATGCAAATGCGCGTTTTTCATGCCGTCAGGGTAAAATTTTGCCCTGAAATCGCCGCCGAAATTGTGCAGATCCCCGCCGCTGACGTTAGAATGGACGGCCACGCGACGAAGCGAACCAACCCGTATCGGCCCGGCGCCGCCGGCGGTGCCCACCCCCTGTATGAGGATTATTACCGGATATGAGCGAATACAGCCTGTTCACCTCCGAGTCCGTGTCGGAAGGACACCCGGACAAAATTGCCGACCAGATCTCCGACGCCGTTCTCGACGCCATCATCGCGGAGGACAAGCACGCCCGCGTCGCCTGCGAAACCATGGTCAAGACCGGCGTGGCGATCATCTCCGGCGAGATCAGCACCTCCGCCTGGGTCGACCTGGAGGAGCTGGTGCGGGGCGTGATCTGCGATATCGGCTACACCTCATCCGACGTTGGCTACGACGGCGAGACCTGCGCCGTGATCAATATCATCGGCAAGCAATCGGTGGATATCGCCCAGGGCGTCGACCGCAGCCGCCCGGAAGATCAGGGCGCCGGCGACCAAGGGTTGATGTTCGGTTACGCCGCCAACGAAACCGACGTGCTGATGCCGGCCCCGATCACCTTCTCCCACCGGCTGGTGGAGCGCCAGGCCGAGGTGCGTAAATCCGGCCTGCTGCCCTGGCTGCGCCCCGACGCCAAATCCCAGGTGACCTGCCGCTATGAAAACGGCCGGCCGGTCGCCATCGACGCCGTGGTGCTCTCCACCCAGCACAACCCGGATGTCTCCCAGGCCGATCTGCACGAGGCGGTACAGGAGCTGATCATCAAGCATGTTCTGCCCCCCGAGCTGCTGCACAAGGGCACCCAGTACCACATCAACCCCACCGGCAAGTTCGTCATCGGCGGGCCGGTGGGCGATTGCGGTCTGACCGGTCGCAAGATCATCGTCGATACCTATGGCGGCATGGCGCGCCATGGCGGCGGTGCCTTCTCCGGCAAGGACCCCTCCAAGGTGGACCGCTCCGCCTCCTACGCCGGTCGCTACGTGGCCAAGAACATCGTCGCCGCCGGCTTGGCCGAGCGGATCGAGATTCAGGTCTCCTACGCCATCGGCGTGGCCGAACCCACCTCGGTTTCGGTCAACACCTTCGGCAGCGGCAACATCAGCGATGAGAAAATCATCGAACTGGTGCGCGAGCACTTCGATCTGCGCCCCTACGCGATCACCCGGATGCTCGACCTGCTCCATCCCATGTACCGCCACACCGCGGCCTACGGCCACTTCGGTCGCGAGCCCTTCGAGATGACCGTGGGGGATGACACCTTCACCACCTTCCCCTGGGAGCGGACCGACAAGGCTGACACCCTGCGCGCGGCGGCGCGGATCTGACAGCGACCCGACCGGGGCGAGCCGCGACGGCCCGCCCCGCGACTGGCATCCCCCACCCCCCCTGCGCCATAATGGCGGCCAAACATTCCGTTGGCAGAAACACCATGCGTACCCCGCGGGTATATGAACCCCAGCCGCTGAGCGCCGGTCGCCCCATCGAGCTCGGCGCCGCCGCCGTCCAGCACCTGATCCGTGTCCTGCGCCTGCGCGAGGGCGATCGCCTGCACCTGTTCAATGGCGATGGCCGGGAGTATCCGGCCACACTGACCCGAGTGGATAAGCGATCCGCCCAGGCGGTGCTGGAACCCGCGCTGACACCGGCGGTCGAATCCAAGCTGAAGATCCACCTGGGACAAACCCTCTCCCGGGGCGAGCGGATGGACTACGCGGTACAAAAGGCCACGGAGCTGGGGGTACACCGCATCACCCCCCTGAGCAGCGAACGCTGCGAGGTTCGGCTCAAGGCGGAGCGGGAAAGCAAGCGCCGCCAGCACTGGCAGCAGGTGGCGATCAGCGCCTGCGAGCAGAGCCAGCGCACCCGGCTGCCCGACATCACCGAGGTCAGCCCGCTGCGGGAGTGGCTCGGCAGCGTTGGCGCCGATCTCAAGCTGGTGCTGCACCACCACACCGCCCGCCCGCTGCAAACGCTGGCGGCACCGGACTCCGTGGCGCTGCTGATCGGCCCCGAGGGAGGGCTGACCGACGCCGAGGTCGAAGCGGCCCTGACCGCCGGTTTCCAGCCGGTCGCCTTTGGTCCCCGCGTCATGCGCACGGAGACCGCACCGGTTGCCGCCTGCGCCATTTTGCAATATCTCTGGGGCGATCTGGGTTAAAATCGAAGCCACATTCAGCACAGGAATTTTCAGATGACGATCAAAGTCGGCGTAGTGATGGACCCGATCGAGCGGATCACCTACAAAAAGGACAGCTCACTGGCGCTGCTCTGGGCCGCCCAGCGCAAGGGGTGGGAGCTGCACTACATGGAACAGCGCCATCTGTTCCTGCGCGATGGCCGCGTGCGCGGCCAGATGGCGCCGCTGGAGGTCGCCATGGACCCGGACGCCTGGTTCCAGCGCGGCGATTACGCGATCCGGGATCTGGCCGATCTGGACCTGATCCTGATGCGCAAGGATCCCCCGTTCGACAGCGAATTCCTCTACTGCACCCAGCTGCTGGCGTTGGCCGAGGCCGAAGGCACGCTGGTGGTCAACCGCACCGACAGCCTGCGCGAGTGCAACGAAAAGCTGTTTGCCACCCACTTCCCGCAGTGCTGCCCGCCGCTGCTGGTCACCCGCCAGGCTGACCTGCTGCGCCAGTTCCACGCCGAACACCGCGACGTGATCTTCAAGCCCCTCGATGGCATGGGGGGGGCTTCCATCTTCCATATCCGTGAAGATGGCACCAATCTGGGCGTCGTCATCGAAACCCTGACCGCCCACGGCAGTCGAACCATCATGGCACAAAAATACCTCCCCGAGATCAAGCAGGGCGACAAGCGCATTCTGATGATCGATGGCGAACCGGTGCCCTACGCGCTGGCCCGTATTCCCATGGCCGGAGAAACCCGCGGTAACCTGGCGGCGGGGGGGCGGGGCGAGGGGCGCCCGCTCAGCGAGCGTGACCGCTGGATCTGCCAGCAGGTGGGCCCGACCCTGCGCGAGAAGGGGCTTCTGTTCGTCGGTCTGGATGTGATCGGCGACTACCTGACCGAAATCAACGTCACCAGCCCCACCTGCATCCGCGAGCTGGACCGGCAGTTTGATCTGGATATCGGCATGCGGTTGATGGACCGCATCGAAGAGGTGTTGACCGCGCGATGATCAACAGGGGCACCCACCCGCCACGCTGGCAGCAACTGAACAGAGACAGCTTCGGCTTCATGCTGTTCATCGCCATCGCCGTGCATGGTGTGCTCCTGCTCGCCCTCAGCTTCTCCCTCCCGGAACGGGAACCGCCGCACCAGACGCTGGATGTCACCCTGGCGCAGTATCCGCAGCAGGAGGCACCGGACAAGGCCGACTTCATCGCCCCGCACAACCAACGGGGCAGCGGCGAAAACGACGCCGCCACCACCCCCTCGACCACCGAAATGGCTCCCCTGGCCAGCGAAACGCCACAGGCGCAAGCCGCCCAGCGGGTGCCCGCCCCGCCCGAACCCGACAAGCTCC
>JAXHUI010000043.1:0-19101 GCA_034189745.1 Pseudomonadota bacterium | reverse complement strand
GGCTTGGGCTCCGGTTTGGGCTCCGGCTGGGGCTCCGGCTGGGGCTCCGGTTTCGGTTCCGGTTTCGGGGCGGCGGTTTCCTCCCCCTTGGCCGGGGGCGGAGTCTCATCACTCTGGGGGTCGTGCAGCAACGCCTCCAGATACTCGAATACGACCTTTTTTTGGTTTGCCATCAGCTCACTCCTGTTTACGCCGTTCCAGCAGGCTGCGCAGAAGGCGTGCGTAGGCATGCACCCCGCGGCTGCCCGCGTCGAGTGACGACGGCACCAGCCCTTTCAGGCTGGCGTTTCTGAATTTTGTATCAACCGGCACGACCGCGTTGGAGATGTGATCGGGATAGAGGCGGTGGAGTTCACGCAGGCTGCTCACGGATGCCTGGGTGCGGCGGTCGTAAAAGGTGGGCACGATGGTGTACTCGAGTTTGTTCTTGCGCGCCCGGTTGATCATCTCGATGGTCCTGATCATCCGCTCCAGCCCCTTCAGGGCGAGAAATTCCGTCTGCACCGGCACCAGCAGATGATCACAGGCGGCCAGAGCGTTGACCATCAGCACCCCCAACACCGGCGGGCTGTCCATGATCACGAAATCGAAATCGGCTTTCAGATATCGCAGCGCCTTCGCCACCTGCAACCCCATCCCCTCCTGGGCCACCGCCTTGCGCTCGAGGGTGGCCAGGGCGGTGGAGGCTGGAATGAGCTGGATGCTTTCATGGGAGGTGGCGAGGATCAACCCATGGACCTGTTCGGAGTTGACCTGAACCTGTTCGAACAGATCGTATACGCTATGCTCGATCTCATCGGGATCGTAGCGGAAGTAACTGGTCATCGAGCCGTGGGGGTCCAGATCCACCAGCAGCACCTTATAGCCAACCTCCGCCAACAAGCCGGCAAGGGTGATGGCGGTGGTCGTTTTGCCCACCCCGCCCTTCTGATTTGCGACTGCCCATACCTGCATCGTCATCGTTCCTGTTGTTGCTCCGGTCGTGCCTGCCGAAACAGAATGCCGGACTCGGTTTCGACCTGTTCCAACGCCGGCGACTCAGCCGTCTCCCTGCGCTCCTCGGCACTCATCAGCGCCCGCACCGCATCCTCACTGACCCGCTGACTGCCAAAAGCCTGTACCAGCCGGCGAACACGCTCGTCCCGGGCGATCACGATCACCAGACGCCGATTGCGCTGGCGCCCCTCTGCGGTCCGATTGCTGTAGGCGGGCTGGAACTCGGCGTACCCCACCGCCGCCATGCGCGCCGGGTCCACCCCCTGCTGCTGCAGGATGCGGACCACCGCCGCCGCCCGCGCCGCCGATAGCTCCCAGTTGGAGGGGAAACGATCGGTACTGATCGGCCGATCATCGGTGAACCCCTCCACATGCACCGGATTATCCCGACCCGCGATGAGCGCGGCGATCTGCTGCAGCAGCGGCTCAGCCTCGATCACCGGTAGCGCGTCGCCACTTGGAAACAGCAGGCTGGCGTTCAGCTCGATGGCAAGCCAGAGGGTGTTGCCGCTGACCTTCACCGTGCCCTCCTCGATCCAATCGCGCAGTTTTTCCTCCACCTGCCGTTGCAGCTGCTCCAGCGCTTGGGTCTGCTCCGCATCCGGGGCGGCTATGGTCACCGGCGGGGGCTGCAGTTGCAGGCCCCGCTCCGGCAGCACCCCCTCCCCGTCCGGCGGGGATACCACCCGATCACCCCCCTGCGCCCGGAACACTCCGGCGAGGGAGTGCGCCAACTGACGGTACTTCTCCTCCTGTACGCTCGACACACCATACATCACGACAAAAAAGGCGAACAGCAGGGTGACGAAGTCCGCCCAGGAGATCATCCAGCGATCGGTGTGCAGGTTGGTTTCAGGCCGCCGGCGTCTTGGCATCCGCTCGCTCCAGGTAACCCTGCAGACGCAGTTGAACGCTTTTGGGTCCCTCCCCCTCGGCGATGAGCAGGAATCCCTCCAGCATCATCTCCTGATAAAGAGTGCGACTGTCGATCAGATGTCGCATTTTACCGGCCAACGGCAGCAGCAGCAGGTTGGCCAGCGCGATGCCGTAGATGGTGGCCACGAAGGCGGTGGCTATACCCACGCCCAGCAGGGCCGGGTCCCCCAGATTCACCATCACCTGAATCAGCCCCAGTACGGCGCCGATGATGCCGAGCGTTGGGGCGTACCCCCCCATGCTTTCGATGACTCGGGCCGCCTGATGGTCACGCTGCTCCCGGGCCAGCAGCTCGGTTTCCAGCGCGGCCCGAATCAGCTCCGCCGGCTTGCCATCGGCCAGCAGCTGCAACCCGTTCGCTATCAGGGGATCGTCAACCCCCCCAACCTCCTGCTCGAGGGCCAGTAACCCCTTGCGCCGGGCGGTGATGCTCCACTGCACCAGCCGGCCGATGCCATCCTCATAACGCGGCTGGGCGCGCTCGGCGAGGGCAAAGCGGAGCAGGCGCAGCGTGCGCCGCAGCAGATCTTTGGGGGTCTGTACCAGCGCGGCTCCGCACGTCCCCCCCACCACGATCAGCGCCGCGGGCAGATTGAGCAGCGCCTGCAGCTGGCCACCCTCGAGGTGGTTGGCTCCCAGAATGGCAAGCACGCTGAGCAGCAAGCCCAGCAGCACCCACATCAGCGCGCCCCTCGCGTCGCCAACAGGGGGCCGATCTCCTCCAGGTCGAGGATCGCATCCGCCAGCCCCGCGTTGATCACCGCCTGGGGCATGCCGTAGATGATGCAGCTGTCACGGCTTTGCGCCCATTGGGTGGAGCCCGCCTGCTTCAACAGGCGAGAGCCATCGCAGCCGTCGGCCCCCATCCCGGTCAGAGTGATTCCGAGCACCTTCGCGCCGTAGGTTCTGGCCGCCGATGCAAAGGTGACATCCGCACTCGGCTTGTAGGTCAGACGCTCATCCCCCGGCAGAACCCGCACGCGATCGGTCTGTCTGGGGTCGATGATCATCTGCAATCCGCCCGGCGCGAGCAACGCCTGCCCCGGCAGGATCCGGTCGCCATCTTCCGCTTCCTTAACCTTGATCAGGCACTGCTGATCCAGCCGCTCGGCAAACACCTGAGTAAAGGTTTTGGGCATGTGTTGCACCAGCAAGATCGGGTAGGGGAAGTTCGCCGGCAGGGCGGTCAGTACCTTTTGCAGTGCCGCCGGGCCGCCGGTGGAGGCAGCGATCACCACCAGCTTGCAATCGGGGAAGCGAACCCGCGCCGCCGGTGTCGTGGCCGCCGCGGCCGCCTCGCGGGCGGGCGGCACAGCGGGCGGCGCTGTCGGCGGTGGGGGTTCCCGGCGCGCTCTTGCCCGTTCGGAGACCGCAGGGCGGGCCGGTTGTGCCGCACTCGATCGGCTCGCCGCGGCCGGGCGCCCGGTCGGGGGTTCGGCATCGTCGGGACGGAACAGTAGGGAGGTGCCGGGCCGGGTCTCACCCGGCACGCCACGGGCAAATACGGGGCGACGCTTGAAGTGGCGGCTACGCCCCAGCGCCACCAGCCGCTCGATCAGCTGACCGCGCACGTTGCTGCCCTTGTCCATCCAGGCGCGGATATCTTTGGGCAGGTAATCGGCCGCACCGGCCTCGAGTGCCTGGAGCGTCACCCGCGCCCCCTCCTGGGTCAGCGAAGAGAGCATCAGTACATTGGTGGGCGCCTCTCGCATGATGATGCGCACCGCCTCGATGCCATCCATCTGCGGCATCTCCACATCCATGGTGACCACATCGGGCCGCAGCCGTTTTACCTTTTCAACGGCCTCGCGCCCATTCTCGGCCGTGCCAATGACCTCTATGCGCGGATCATCGCTCAGCATCTCTTCGATGCGGCGGCGGAAAAAACCCGAATCATCGACAATCAACACTTTTACCGGCATAGCGCTCCCTCAAGTCACACCAGCCGGATCAGGTCGATGCGTAGTATTTCAACAGATTCGGTATATCGATGATCAGCGCGATACGCCCATCGCCGGTGATCGTGACACCGGACAGCCCCGGCGTTCCATGCAGAATGCTGCCCAACGGCTTGATCACCACCTCCTCCTGGCCAACCAGTTGATCGACCACGAAGCCCACTCTGGAGGTGCCGACACTGACGATGACCACATACCCCTGGTCCGGTAGCCGCGCACTCTCATGCCCGGTCACCAGCCAGCGTTTGAGGTGGAACAGCGGCAGCGCCTGATCCCGCACGATGATCACCTGCTGGCCATCCACGATATTGGTTTTGGTCAAATCCAGGTTGAAGATCTCGTTCACATTGACCAGCGGCAGGGCAAAGGCGTGGTCCTCGAGCATGACCATCAGCGTGGGCATGATCGCCAGGGTCAGCGGCACCTGGATTGCGATCTGGGTGCCCTGCCCCAGCACCGAGTCGATGCTGAGGGTACCGTTTAGCTGGCTGATTTTGGTTTTTACCACATCCATGCCGACCCCGCGACCGGATACGTCAGAGACCTCGGTCTTGGTGGAGAAGCCCGCCTGGAAAATCAGGTTGAAACACTCCTGTTCCGTCAGCCGCCGGGCCGCTTCCGCGTCCATCATACCGCGCTTGACCGCCAGCTTGCGTAGCACTTCCGGGTCCATGCCGGCGCCATCATCCTGAATGATCAACAGGATATGATCGCCCTCCTGCTCGGCCGACAACAGCACGTTGCCCTCGCGCGGTTTGCCGGCGGCGACCCGCTCCTCGGGGGGTTCGATGCCGTGGTCCACGGCGTTGCGCACCAGGTGGATCAGCGGGTCCGCCAGGGCCTCCACCAGGTTTTTGTCCAGATCGGTATCTTCGCCGCGCAACTCCAGCCGTACCTCTTTCTTGAGACTGCGGGAGAGGTCACGAATCAGGCGTGGGAAACGGCCAAACACCTTTTTGACCGGCTGCATACGGGTCTTCATGACCGATGTCTGCAGATCGGCGGTGACCATATCGAGGGTGCCCAGCGCCTTGCCCATCTCCTCGTCCTCGCGGGCTCCGCCGAGGCGGACCAGACGGTTGCGCACCAGTACCAGCTCACCAACCATGTTCATGATCTTGTCGAGCAGGCGGGTATCGACCCGGACGTTGCTTTCGGCGGCGGGCTTGCTGGCAGTGGCAGGCTTATTACCCGCCGTCGACTTGGTTTTCGCTTCTTTGGCGTTCTCATCGACGGCGGCCACCGCTGCCGCGGGAGGGGAAGGCTCGGCGGGCGGCGCTGGGGGTGGCGGCGCCGGCTCGGCGGCAGCCTTGTTCTCTACATGGGCAAAAGCCCCCTGGCCGCTGGACTGGAGCTCATCCAGCAACGCCTCGAACTCATCCTCGGTGATCAGATCCCCCTTCTCGTCCGTCGCCGACCCGGCCGCTTCCGTTTTCGGTGCCTTGCCGGGGCCGTGCAGCTCATCCAGCAGTGCCTCGAACTCATCTTCGGTGATCAGGTCGTCGTCACCGGATTCAGCTTCACGCTGCTGGTGGGAGCCGGCCAGATCCCCCAGCAGCATCTCGAATTCGTCGTTCGGGGTGTTTGGATTGGCCGGTAGCTCCTCCTCTGGCTGGCGCGGCGGGGCACTCTGCGCCGGTTTTGCGGTCGGTTTTGCGGCCGGTTGGGGCGCGGGCGGGGCGGATGCCGCTGCACCGTGCCCCTCGGCGAACGCCTGCAACCGCTGCAGCAGCTCCGCCGGCGCATGTTGCGGCTCCTCGCCAGAGCGCACCGCTTCGAACATGGCATTGAGGGCATCGAGCGCCTGCAGCACCACGTCCATCAGCTCGGTGCTGACACGCAGCTCACCATTGCGCAGCAGATCAAAGAGGTTCTCCGCCTTGTGGCAGCACTCGACCATCGCCTCCAGCCGCAGGAAGCCGGCCCCCCCTTTCACGGTATGAAAACCGCGGAAGATCGCATTGAGCAGATCCTTGTCGTCGGGACGCTGTTCCAGATCGATCAGCTGCTCGGAGAGCTGCTCGAGTATTTCACCGGCCTCGACGAGAAAGTCTTCCAGTATTTCCTGATCGACATCCAAACTCATAGGGAGCTCCTATCAAAATCCCAGGCTGGAAAGCAGGTCATCAACATCATCCTGATCACACAGGGTATCCGCTTTGCTTGTCTTGAGCTGGGGGCCTTCCGCCCGGATAGGATCATGCTGCGGTTGTTGTTCATCCACCTGCACCTTGTTGGCGCGCACCGGCGTGTCATCGGAGGCCGCGATATCTTCCGCACTTTCCAGACTGCTCAGCCGCTCCACACGGGCAGCCATATCCATCAGTTTGACCAACTGACCCTCGACTTGGGTCACCAGGGTGATCACACGGCGGATCAGCTGGCCCGTTATATCCTGAACCCCCTGGGAGACGAGGATATCCGTCAAGGTTTCGCGCAGTTCGGTGATGGTTTTTTCGGACTGGTTTTTCAGGGTGCAGGTGCGGTCGTACACCCCGTTCAGGGCCTCGAACTCGCCCTCCAGCTGCCCCACCAGAAGCAGCAGATCTTTGAAACGTTCGCTCTGATGATCCAGTTTATCCACCAGGCTGAGAGCCCGATCCACCCGATCCATGGTTTCATGGGCGGTTTTTTCCGTCAGCTCGATCACATAGTTGAGTCGATCCGACGCGTCGCCGATGGCAGAGACCCGGTGCTCCGTCTCGTCCGGCATTTTTTCGCCGACATCGCTGGAAAATGACTTGATCGCCTCATGCAGACCGCGGGTCAGATGTCCGACCTCGTTGTAGAACACCTGGTGGCGGGCAAACTGAAGCTCGTTTATCAGCTTCATCGCCTCTGCCATATTGCCGGCGTCGAGTTCGGAAACCAGTGCCTGGGCACGGCTGCGCAGAAACTCTTCGAAGCCGTTGAAGTCCACTTTGCTGGCCGTTTGCGCTGCCATCTGTACTCCCCGCTTCCGGTTAACCCTCGATACGCTCGAAGATCTTGTCGATCTTCTCTTTCAACACGGCGGCTGTGAACGGCTTTACCACATAGCCATTCACGCCGGCCTGCGCGGCGGCGATGATCTGCTCGCGCTTGGCCTCCGCCGTGACCATCAGTACCGGGATCGATGCCAGCTTGGGATCGGATCGAACCGCCTTGAGCAGATCGATTCCGCTCATCTCCGGCATGTTCCAGTCGGTGATGAGGAAGTCGATCCCCCCCTGCTTGAGAATCGGCAGGGCGGTCTTGCCGTCATCCGCCTCCTCGACATTGGTGTAACCAAGGTCCCGCAGCAGGTTCTTTATGATGCGTCTCATGGTGGAGAAATCATCCACGACGAGAATTTTGATGTCTTTTTTCAAGACACTTCTCCCAGTTCAGAAAACACCTTCAAGAGTCGTCCTTTTCCAGAGCGCGACCGGTCAGCGCCACTCCCTCAGCCGGCCCTTGAGCCTCAGTGCAGCCTGGCTATGGATCTGGCTCACCCGCGACTCGCTCACCCCGAGAATCTCACCTATCTCTTTCAGGTTCAGCTCATCATCATAATAGAGCGACAACACCAGCCGTTCCCGCTCGGGTAGGGCGCCTATCGCCCGCACCAGCGCTTGTCGGAACCGATCCCCCTCATGCAGCCGACCCGGATCGGGATCGGCGGCGGCGAACTGCTCCGAGGGGGTCTCGTCGGAGCTGTCGGTCAACTGATCATAACTGAACAGCCGGCTGTCGAGTGAATCCTGCAGCAGCGCGTGGTACTCGGCAACCCCAATTCCCATTTCGGCCGCGACCTCCGCGTCTGAAGCGTCCCGTCCGGTACGGTTTTCGACCCTGGCGATCGCCTCGCTGACACGGCGCCCGTTGCGGTGGACCGACCTTGGCGTCCAATCGCCGCGTCGCACCTCGTCGATGATAGCACCGCGGATGCGGATCCCCGCGTAGGTCTCGAAGCTGGCCCCCTTGCTGCAGTCGTAGCGCTTGGCGGCTTCGAGCAGACCCACCATGCCCGCCTGCAGCAGGTCATCCAGCTGCACATGGGATGGCAGCCGCGCCATCAGATGGTGTGCTATGCGCCGCACCAGAGGGGTGTACTCCTCGATCAGCTCCTGACCCGACTTAAACTCCAGCTCTTTGTACATATAGGCTTCTTTTCACTGCGCCCGCGTTCCCTGCACGAGCCGCTCGACAAAGAATTCAAGGTGCCCGCGGGGGCTGGAACTGACAGGCCAGCTGTCCACCTTGTTCGCCAACTGACGAAAGGCCAATGCGGCTTTATCTCTGGGAAAGGCTTTCAAAACAGCTTGTTGCCTCTGTACCGCCTTGCGCACCGTTTCATCATAAGGGATTGAGCCAACGTATTGAAGCGTAACGTCGAGGAATCTGTCGGTCACGGTCAACAGTTTGTTGAACATGTTGCGCCCCTCGGACTCGGTCCTGACCATGTTGGCCAGCACCCGGAAGCGGGTCATCTGATAATCCCGATTCAACAGTTTGATCAGAGCATAGGCATCGGTGATGGAGGTTGGTTCGTCACACACCACCACCAGCACCTCCTGGGCGGCGCGAACGAAACTGACCACCGAATCGGAGATGCCGGCGGCGGTGTCGATCACCAGCACATCCAGATCGTCCGCGATGTCGTTGAAGGCGTGGATCAATTCGGCGTGTTCATGGGCGCTGAGCGCGGTCATCTCCTGGGTACCGGAGGCCGCCGGCACGATCCAAAAGTTCTCCCCCGCCGTCACCATCACCTCCTTGAGGCTACAGCTGCCCGCCAGCACATCCGCGATATTGCGCTGCGCCCGCAGCCCGAGCATCACGTCCACGTTGGCGAGGCCCAGGTCGGCATCCATCAACACCACCCGGCGCCCCATCTCACTGAGGGCCGCAGCCAGATTGACGGACACGTTGGTCTTGCCGACGCCGCCCTTGCCGCCGGTTACCGCAATCACTTTGACCGGGTGGGTCTGCTTCATCAGATGGCTCCTCAACCCGCCCTGAATAATGAACCGTCGGTCGACTGATCTGTATCATGCCCTCCCGACCGCTGTGCAATCACCACCGCCCGACTGACCAGGTCGTGCCGTTTGGCGACACCGATATCATCTGGAATTTTCTGCCCGTCTGTGACGTAGGCGATCGGTAGTTGCTTTTCGATCGCCAGGGTGAGGGCTTCGCCCAGGCTACCGGACTCGTCCGTTTTGGTGAGCACACACCCGTCCAGCCCCAGCTCGCGGTAGTTGTCGAAGGCGTTGCGCAGCAGCTGCTGCTGGCTGGAACAGGAGAGAACCAGCAGCTTTTTCAGCCGCACCGTGACACTGGAGAGCATCTGCATCTGTACCATCCCCTGCGGGTCGGAGACGCTCATGCCGGCGGTGTCGATCAGTACCAGACGCTTGTTGCGAAGACTTTGCAACACCTCCTCCAGACTGTGGTTTTCATCCACCACCCGGACAGGGACATCCAGAATCCGGCCAAAGGTTTTCAGCTGCTCATGGGCCGCGATACGGAAACAGTCGGTGGTGACCAGAGCCAGGCTGGAGCTGCCATGTTGCAACACATAGCGCGCCGCCAGCTTGCCGATGGTGGTGGTTTTGCCGACACCGGTGGGGCCGACGAAGGCGATCATCCCCCCCCGCTCCACCAGCTCCTCACCCAGTACCGGCAGCGCTTCGATGAGGCGGGTCAGTGCGTTGCGCCAGACCTTGTCGGCGGGAAGCCCCGGCTCCACTCCGCTCAGCAGCTGCTCCACCAGCCGCGGCCCGAGCCCCAGCCGCTCCAGCCGGGCATGTACGCTCGATCGCTCCCCCGTCGGGGAGCCGGCGGGCGCCACCGGCTCGGAGCGCGCCACCTGCTGCTGCAGCATATCGCGCAACTCCTGAATCTCCTGCTGCATGCTGATCAGTACGGGATCATCGGCGGGCAGGCCATCGCCATCGCCCCCTCGCGCCGGGGAACGGGGAGGGGCGGTCGGTCGGGGAGAGCGGGAGGCGGGCTCGCGCTGGCGGTTGCGCAATGACTCGAGGATGGAGCGCAGATCCTCGTCATCCTCGTCGTCGATTTGCCGATTGGCACTGCGATCCGCCACCGGTGTCGGCTCGGTGAGGCGCCGGTTGGCTTCAGCGATCCGGGCTCGGGTGCGGTTCAGCTCCTCTTCGAGCAGCGCATTGCGACTGGCCTGCTCGGCCTGGTGGGAGTGCGCGCCGGTCAGGATGCGGACCTGCTCCTCCCGATTCTGGGCTGGACGGCGGCCGCGACCGCGCCGGATCTCGGCCTGGGCGGCTTCATACTCCTCCTCGCGCGCCGCCACGACCTCGACCCCTCCGGCCACACGGTGGTTGGAGATGATCACGGCATCAGGCCCGATTTCGTCACGCACCCGACGCATCGCCTGACGCATATCCGGTGCAAATATGCGTTTTACCTTCATACCCGTCCCTTATCGGCCGCCGTGCGCCAAACCCTAGCCATTTTGTCCACCCACTGTGGCCACAATCGTAACCTTCTTGTTCTCCGGGATCTCCTGATAGGAGAGTACATGAATCTGGTGCTCCCCATAACGGACGAATTTGGCCATCAGCGGTCGAATGGGAGCCGCCACCAGCAAAATGGAGGGCTTGCCGGCCATCTCCTGCTTCTGGGCCGCCGCGCTCAACGAGCGCTGCAGCCGCTCGGCCATCCCGGGCTCCAGCACCATCCCCTCCTCCTGCCCCTGCTGCATCGACCCCAGCAGCATCTGCTCCAGCGAGGGCTCCAGGGTGATGACGGCCAGCTCCGGCTCCGCGCCGTTGATGGTCTGCACGATCAGCCGCGACAACGCCACTCGCACCGCCGCGGTCAGCGCCAGCGGGTCCTGGGTCCGGCTGGCGGCTTCGGCCAGCGCCTCGGCAATGGTGCGGAAGTCCTTCAGCGGCACCTGTTCCATCAGCAGATTCTGCAACACTTTCAGCAAGGTGCTGATCGACAGTTTCTTCGGCACCAGCTCCTCCACCAGTTTGGGCGAGCTCTTGGCCAGCTGATCGAGCAGATGCTGCACCTCTTCATGCCCGAGCAGCTCATGGGCATGGGTCTGCAGCACCTGGTTGATATGGGTCGCCACCACCGTGCTGGCATCCACCACGGTATAGCCCAACGTCTGCGCGTGCTCCTTTTGGTTTTTTTCGATCCAGACCGCTTCCAGGCCAAACGCCGGGTCGCGCACCTTGATCCCTTTCAGCTCACCGAACACCTGGCCGGGATTGATCGCCAGCTCGCGATCGGGGTAGATCTCCGCCTCCCCGGCGACCACCCCCATCAGGGTGATGCGGTAGGCGCTGGGTAGCAGATCCAGGTTATCCCGGATATGCACCGCTGGCACCAGAAAGCCCAGGTCCTGGGAGAGCTTCTTGCGCACCCCCTTGATCCGCCCCAGCAGCTGCCCCCCCTGCATCTTGTCCACCATCGGAATCAGCCGGTAGCCGACCTCCAGCCCGATCATATCCACCGGCATCACATCATCCCAGCCCAGCTCCCTTTGCTCCTCCGGGGCAGGCTCGCTGGCCGCTGGGGTCTCCTCCGCCGCCTCGCGGGCCTGCGCCTCCTTCTGCAGCTCCTGGCGTCGAATCCACCAGGCGATGCCGGCGGCGGCCAGCGCCAGCATCAGGAAGGCGACGTGGGGCATGCCGGGCACGATCCCCATGATAAACAGGATGGCCGCCGCTACGCTCAATGCGCGCGGGGAGGCGAACATCTGACTGAACACCTGCGCGCCCATCGTCTCGGAGGAGTTGGCCCGGGTGACCATCACCGCCGCCGCCGTCGACAGCAACAGCGACGGGATCTGCGCCACCAAGCCGTCACCGATGGTCAGCAGCGAGTAATACTGCAGCGCCTGACTGAAACTCAGATCGTGCTGCACCATGCCGATCCCCAACCCCCCCAGCAGGTTGATCACCAGAATCAGGATGCCGGCAACCGCATCGCCGCGCACAAACTTGGAGGCACCATCCATCGCCCCATAGAAATCGGCCTCCTGGGTCACCTCGCGGCGCCGAGCACGCGCCTCATCCTGACCGATCAGCCCCGCGTTCAGGTCGGCGTCGATCGCCATCTGCTTGCCCGGCATGGCGTCGAGGGTGAAGCGGGCACTCACTTCGGAGATCCGCCCAGCCCCCTTGGTGACCACCACAAAGTTGATGATCACCAGAATCAGAAACACGATGATACCGACGACATAGTTGCCGCCCACCATCACATCGCCAAAGGCTTCGATCACCTTGCCGGCGGCCGCGCCCCCCTCATGGCCAAACAGCAGCACCACCCGGGTGGAGGCCACATTGAGCGCCAGCCGCAACAGGGTCGCGGCCAGCAAAATGGTGGGAAACACCCCGAAATCCAGTGGCCGCAGGGCATAGATCGCCACCAGCAGCACCACAATGGAAAGGGCGATATTGAAGGTGAAGAACACGTCGAGCATGAACGGAGGAACGGGCAGCGCCACCATGCCCAGCACGACGAGCAGCAGCAGCGGAATCCCCAGATTCCCCTGTGACAGGGTGCGCACGTTGCTCAGGATGACTTGGCGATCCACTCTGCCTCCGAGTGTGTCAAAAAACTATCAGCCAGCGGCTACAGCGCGGCGGCCCGGATCGATCCGACCGCACACAGCGGGAAAATGCTGTTTTTCTGACGCCTGGCGTACTTCAGAGGATGAGGTATGCAAGAATCCAGCCAGGTTCTCTACTCTTCCGGCTCCGTGCGATACTGCTCCGGGATATCGAACTCCTCCTCCCGCGGCGGCTGCGGCGCCGGCTCCAGCCGCTGGCGGTGGCGCCGGAGCTGAAACACATAGGCCAGTACCTGGGCAACCGACTGGTAGAGCCCGGCCGGGATCTCATCACCGATCTCGGTGGCGTGATAGAGGGCCCGCGCCAGAGGGGGGGCCGAGAGCAGCGGCACGTCATGTTCCTGCGCGATCTCGCGGATCTTGAGGGCGACGAAATCCGCTCCCTTGGCAACGACGCGGGGAGCGCCACTGCCCGCCTGATCATATTTCAAGGCGATGGCGTAGTGGGTCGGGTTGGTGATCACCACATCGGCCTGGGGCACTTCGGACATCATCTTGCGCTGCGAGATCTCGCGCTGCAGCTGACGGATACGCCCCTTCACCTCCGGTTTGCCCTCGGTGTTCTTCATCTCATCCTTGATCTCCTGCAGCGTCATCTTCAGCTTTTTGTTGTAGTCGTAAAGCTGGAACGGCACGTCGATCAACGAGATGATGATCAGTGACAGGCTCATCACCAGAAAAGACCAGCCCAGAATCTGCAGCGAGTGGGCGATGGCCGGCTCCACCGCCTCCCGCGCCAGCGCAAACAGGTCGGGGCGGTCCAGCCACAGCACCATGATGGCGAAGCTCCCCACCAGCAGGAATTTGGCCAGCGCCTTGAGCAGCTCCATCAGTGCCTTGAGCGAGAACATCCGCTTGAGCCCGCTGAGCGGGTCGATACGGCTGCCCTTGGGCTGAATCGCCTGGCCGCTGAAATTCCACCCCCCCAGGGCGATGGGGCTCAACAGCGCCGCCAGCAGCGTCAGCAGGTAGAACCCCCACAAATTGAAAAACCCCTGGTACAGCGCCTCGCCCAGGTGCGTGAACATCCGCGCCGTATCGAAGATATCCCGGCGATCGAGGGTGAAACTCTCCTGCATGATCCCTCTCATGGTGGTGGCCACCCGACTGCCAAAGAGGATCGCCGCCGCCGCCGCCGCCAACAGCAGCGCCATGGAGGACAGCTCCCGCGAGCGGGGAATATCACCCTTTTCACGCGCATCCCGGATGCGCTTCTCCGTCGGTTGTTCTGTCTTTTCCTGACCGGTCTCTTCAGCCATCTCCCCGCCCCATTTGCAAAAGCTGAGCGATATTGTCCAGCGCCTGCGCCGAGAACGTCTGGTAGTGACTGAAAAAGCCGGAAAGGCTGACCCAGACGATGAAGATCCCCATCAGCATGGTAAAGGGAAAGCCGATGGCGAAGATGTTCAGCTGCGGCGCCGCCTTGGTCATGATACCAAAGGCAAAGTTGATCACCAGCAGGGCGGTCACCGCCGGCAGCGCCATCATCAACGCGGCCATGAACAACCACCCGCCCCACTGGGCGATCTCCCACAGTGTCATTTTACTGACACCCTCGGGTCCCACGGGGATCACCCGGAAGCTCTCCACCATGATCTCGATCAGCACCAGATGGCCGTTCATCCCCAGAAACAGCAACATCACCAGCATCAGATAGATCTGGGAGAGGATAACGGTACTCACGCCGTTGGCCGGATCGGTCATGGAGGCGAAGCCAAGCCCCATCTGCATCGCCATCATCTGGCCGCCGGCCACGAAACTTTGCAGCAAAATGTTGGCGGAAAACCCCAGCAAAGCACCGATCAGCACCTGCTGTGCCACCACGATCCAGTTCTGCAGTGTCAGCCCATCGAATTGAGGCATCGGGGGGAGCACCGGCACGATCACTGCCGTGACCGCCAGCGCCAGCCCGAGGCGCAGCCGCATCGGCAGCATCTGGGTGCCGATGATCGGCATCGCCATGAAGAAGGAGGCGACCCGGAACAGGGGCCAGAGAAAACCGCTGACCAGTGACTCGATCTGCGACAGGGAGATTTCCATCGCCTAAGAGATCAGCCTGGGAATGTTCATGAACAGGTAGTTGAACAGGTCCGATATTTTGGTGACGATCCACGGACCTGCCCACATCACCGCCAGCAGCGTCACGATCAGGCGGGGCAGAAAGCTGAGGGTCTGTTCGTTGATCTGGGTTGCGGCCTGAAACACCGAGATGATCAGGCCAACGGCCAGCGCCGGGCCGACGATGACGGCGACGATCATCACCACCAGCCAGAGGGCCCGGCCAAAGAGATCGAGTGTCATGCCCGGATCCATAACGCCTCCCTAAACCCCGAAGCTCGCCGCCAGCGTGCCGACCACCATGGCCCAGCCATCCACCAGCACAAACAGCATGATTTTGAACGGCAGCGAGATGATGATCGGGGAGAGCATCATCATCCCCATGGCCATCAGCACACTGGCAACCACC
Organism: Pseudomonadota bacterium; assembly: GCA_034189745.1. Lineage (GTDB taxonomy): Bacteria > Pseudomonadota > Gammaproteobacteria > Pseudomonadales > Balneatricaceae > Marinobacterium. Next base: position 4,157 of record JAXHUI010000043.1, on the reverse strand, counting down.
AGATCGATCACCAGAAAGGGGATGAACAGCATGAAACCGATCTGGAAGGCGGTTTTCAGCTCGCTGGTGACGAACGCCGGTATCAGTATGACAAAGGGGATCGCTTCCGCCTTTTCCACCGGGGGGGTTTGCGAGATCCGCATGAACAGGTTCAGGTCGCTCTCGCGGGTCTGCTTGAGCATGAACTGATGCAGAGGGACCCCCGCCGCCTCAAACGCCTCCAAGGGCCCCAGCTCCTCTGCCAAATAGGGCTGTACGGCACGAACGTTCACCTCCTCCAACACCGGCGACATGATGAACAGGGTCAGAAACAGTGACAGACCGATGAGGATCTGGTTGGAGGGGGTCTGCTGCAGCCCCAGCGCCTGGCGCAAAATGGCAAAGACGATGATGATGCGGGCGAACGAGGTCATCATCATCAGCATGGCCGGCAGGAAGGTCAACAGCGTCATCAGGGCCAGAATCTGGATGGTGACGCTGTAGTTGCCGGTGCCATCCTCGCCGGTGACCAGCGTTACCGCCGGAATGCCGCTCTGCGCCCACGCTTGGGTGGCGGGCAGCAGCAGCGGCAGCAGCAGGAGGAGCCGCATCCCGCGCCTCATGACCCGCCCCGCTCCCGCTTCAAAAGCTGTTGCAGCCGCTCGGCAAACGCCGCGCCGCGCCGCTCGGCACACTCCACCACCGGCGCCTCGAAACGCGCCAGCAGGCTCACCCGGCCCGGCGCCACGCCCAGTAGCAGCTGCTCCTGACCCACCTGAACCAGCACGGCACGCTCCCGCGAGCCCAGCGGCAGCGCCGCCAGCACCTTCATGCCTCGAGCCTGCAGCGGCGCGCCATGTACCCGACGCGCGAGCCATGCCAGCAGCAGGATCAACCCCACCACCACGGTCAGGCCGAGCAGCAGCTGCCCCATGCCTGCCAACGAGAGCGGCTCGGACAGTTTCACCGGCGCGCCGCCCTGGCCACTCTCTTCGGCCACGGCGAGTGCCGGCAGCCATGCCAGTGCGAGTAACCCTCTCATTTCAGCCGCCGAATCCGTTCCTGCGGACTGATCACGTCGGTCAGACGGATGCCGTAGCGCTCGTTGACCACAACCACCTCACCGTGGGCGATGAGGGTGCCGTTCACTTTCACATCCAGCGGCTCCCCCGCCACCCGGTCCAGCTCGATCACCGACCCCTGACTCAACTGCAGCAGGTTGCGAATGGCGATCTCCGTTCCCCCCACCTCCATGGTCAGGTGCACCGGAATGTCAAGGATCACATCCAGCTTGGGGTCTGTAATCGGCGTGGACTCATCCTTCAATTCGTCGAGTTCGACGCGCTGCGCGGCCTCCTCCGTTTGTGCCTGCACGTCATCCACCAGCGCATCCGCATCCCCCCCGGCGTCGCCGGTCTGCTGCTCCAGCGCCGCGGCCCATTCATCCGCCAGTGCCTGCTGGTCCTGATCGTTGTTTTCGTCACTCACCTTGGTCACTTCTCCGCCGGTCGATTCACTCATCTTCCGGTTGCTTGATCGGTTCCTTTATTTTGACCGCCAGATTACCACGGGAGGTTCCCAGCTGGCATTTGAACATGGGCACGCCATTGGCCCTCAACTCGAGCGTTTCCGGCATTTCGACCGGGATCACATCCCCCGCCTCCAGCTGCATCACATCGCGCAGTGTCAGCTCCCGCTCCGCCACGGTCAGATCCAGCTCCAGCGTGGCCATCATGATGTCGCGCCGCAACGCTTTCAGCCAACGCTCATCCCCCTGCTCTTCGTTGGCCTGCACCCCGGAGACCAGCTGCTCGCGCAGCGGCTCCAGCATCGCATAGGGCATGGTAATGTGCAGATCCCCCGTGCCCCCCTCGAGGTCGATCTGAAAGGAGCTGACCACCACCACGTCGTCGGGGCCGATCGCGTTCGCCATGGCCGGGTTGACCTCATGGCCCACATGCTCGAACTGCAGCTCCGCCACGGAGCGCCAGGCATCCTGCAGATCCTGAAACATCTGCTGCAGGGTTTTGTGTACGATGCGGGTTTCGGTGGGGGTAAACTCTCGCCCCTCGATCTTCGCGTTTCGCCCATCTCCGCCAAAAAATTGATCCACCAGCTTGAATACCAGCCGCGCGTCCATGATGAACAGGGCCGTGCCCCGCAGTGGGTGCACCTTGACCAGACTCATGCTGGTGGGAACGTAAAGGGTGTGGATATAGTCGCCGTATTTCATCACCTGAATGCCACCGACGGCCACATCCGCGGTGCGGCGCAACAGGTTGAACAGACTGCTGCGGGTGTGGCGGGCAAAACGCTCGTTGATCATCTCGAGCGTCGGCATCCGGCCCCGCACGATCCGCTCATGGCTGGCCAGATCGTAGGGTTTTATCCCCCCCGCGTCCTCGTCGGACTCCTCCTCGGTCTCGACATCGCCATCATCGACGCCGTGCAGCAACGCATCTATCTCATCCTGTGAAAGCAGATCCTTGACCGACATGGATAACCCTACTGCATCACAAAGTTGGTAAAGAGGATGGTTTCGATTCCGGGCTGGCCGATTTTTTCCTGCAGGATCGACTGCACCAGCGCCGTTGCCTCCGAACGCAGCGCCTGCTTGCCCTCCACTGTTTGCAGCTCTTCGAACGTCTGCGCGGCGAACAGGGCGTTGAGACGCGCCACGATCAGGGGCATGTGCAGCTGCAACGCCTCATCCACGGCCGGGTCGCGACTCTTGGCCTCGACGAAGGCCTGCATATAGTGCCGCTTGCCATCCGATGACTGCAGGGTGACCACGAAGGATGGCTTGCCCTCCAGCGTGCGGATCTTGGTGTAGATCGCCTCCCGTTTGACCACCTCGACCGGCTGGGCCTCACCGGCGGAACCGTCGCCCGACAGAAAGAAGAACGCCGCCGTCCCGCCGCCGCCCAACAACAGGGCGATTACCGCCACGAGAATGATGATCAGCTTTTTGTTGGAACCCTTGGCGGCCTGTTCATCCGCGGTTGCTTCTTGCTCTGCCATCAGTGCCTCTTCCCCTGGTCGAGAGTGGATGCGCTTGGATGGCGACTAATATAACACACTGCTTTTGGGGCTGAAGCCTCAGGCGTAATAGTCCACCAGACCGATCGGGAGTGTATCTGCAACCATCCCCCCCTCGCCCGGGAGCGGGGCACCCTGGCCATAACCGCCGCCGGCGTGCCCCTGTTGGGCCGACTCCCGCTGCCCGGATTGCTGCTGCGATGATTGGTCTGCCACGGAGGAATCCTGCAGATTGAGCCCCTGATCGGCGAACATCTCCCGCAGCCGCGGCATCTGCTGTTCCAGCGCCTCGCGCACCATCGGGTTGGGGCTGGTGAAACTGACGCTGACCTGATCGCCACCTTGCAGGTGAATGCGGATCTGCATGGAGCCCAACTCCGGCGGGTCGAGCTTGATCTCCGCCGTGCGTGGCCCGTGCTGGGCCATCATGATCGCCCGCTCCCCCATGGCGCGCCCCCAGCCGGGGGAGAGTAACTGCTGCTGCGCCAAGGAAAAGGGCTGCTGCGGCACAACCACCGCCGCGGGGGCGCTCGCCGTGCGGCCGCCGGCGGTGGCCTGAGTCTGGGCCTGCTGCGCGTCCTGCCGCTGCGATGGCTGCTCTTTACCACCCCCTCCGCCTTCATCACCCCCGTTGCCAGCTCCCCCCTGTGCCAGCTGATCCGTGCGGCTGGCCACCGCCTCCGCCGCCGTCCGCCCGCCGGTGGCATCGGGTGCGGCGCGGGGCGCCCCGCTGCCCGCCACGTTCGTATCCGGCGCGCTCTCGGACGGGGTTGAGGCGGTGGCCCCCGCCGCCGGCGCCACGCCACCTGGCTGTGGTGGCAGATTGATTGGCGGGGGCGAAGTGTCAGCGGCGGACTCGCTGTCTGCAGCCGACGGCTCCGGCTCCCCGCCCTCGGCCCGCGGGGCACCAGCGGAGGGCAAGGTGTCAGGCCGTACCACCGGCGCGGCCGCCCCATCGCCCGCTGCTCCCGCGACCCTGGCTGCGGCGCTGCTACCCACCCGCTGCGCCGTGCCGCTTTCCACCCCGGGGGGGACGCCCGCGACCGCTGTGGGCGGGGCGGAGCGGGCCTGCGCCGCCTGCTGTTGAGTCTGAGCTGCCTGCTGGGTCTGGGTCGCCTGCTGTTGCTGTTGAGTCTGGG
>JAXHUI010000042.1:0-19196 GCA_034189745.1 Pseudomonadota bacterium | reverse complement strand
GCCGAGCAAAATCACCCTCAAGCGCAAGACCCGCTCCGAGCTGAAGGTCGCCGGGGCGGCGGGCAAGCGCAAGACGGTCAGCGTCGAAGTGCGCAAGAAGCGAACCTATGTCAAGCGCTCCGCCCTGGAAGAGGAGAGCGCCACCCCGCCGCCAACCGAGGCGGTGGCCGCGAACGAGCCGGCCACCGGCGCCGCGGCGATGGCTGAGGCGAGCAGCGCGCAGGAGAGCGGTGTGGCGCCAAGCGATGCGCCCCGCGCTCAGGAGGCGCCGACCGCGCCGGTGGCTACCGCCGCGCCCGCGCAGGAGGAAACCGCCAAGGGCAAGGCGAAAACCAAGCCGGCCCCGGCGAGCCCCGAGCCCGAGGTGCTGGCCGAGCCGGTCACCGAAAACCCGCGCCGCAAGGACAAGGAGAAATCGCGCCGCAGTGACGATGATGAACGCCCGCGCCGTGGCAAAGGGGGCAAGAGCGCCCGTCAGGAAGAGGGGCGTGGCCGGCGCGGCAAGGGTGGCGGCAGACGTGGCGCCGCGGCGGGCCGTGGTCGCGGTGCGGGGCAGAATCAGCATGGCTTCGAGAAGCCGACCGCGCCGGTGGTGCACGATGTGAACGTACCCGAGAGCATCACCGTGGCCGAGCTGGCCAAGAAGATGTCGGTCAAGGCCGCCGAGGTGATCAAGGTGATGTTCAACATGGGGGCGATGGTGACCATCAACCAGGTGCTGGATCAGGATACCGCGGTGCTGGTGGTCGAGGAGATGGGTCACCGGGCCCATCCGATGCAGGAGAACGCCATCGAGGACGCTCTGGTGGAGAGCGTGCAGGCGGCCCAGGGCGAACAGGTCGGACGGGCGCCGGTGGTGACCGTGATGGGGCATGTCGACCACGGCAAAACCTCGCTGCTGGACTATATCCGCCGCACCAAGGTGGCCAGCGGCGAGGCGGGGGGGATCACCCAGCATATCGGGGCCTACCACGTCGAGACCGATAACGGCATGGTGACCTTTCTGGATACCCCGGGGCACGCGGCCTTCACCGCCATGCGCGCACGCGGTGCCCAACTGACCGATATCGTGGTGCTGGTGGTGGCCGCCGACGATGGCGTGATGCCGCAGACGGAAGAGGCGATCCAGCACGCCAAGGCGGCCGGTGTGCCGCTGGTGGTGGCGGTCAACAAGATCGACAAGGAGGATGCCGATCTGGATCGGGTCAGGAACGAGCTGGCCCAGCGCGATGTGCTGCCGGAGGAGTGGGGCGGCGACGTTCAGTTCGCCTATGTCTCCGCCAAGACCGGCGAGGGGGTCGATGCGCTGCTGGATGCGATCCTGCTGCAGGCGGACCTGCTCGAGCTGACCGCGGTCAAGGATGCCCCGGCCCAGGGGGTGGTGGTGGAGTCCCGCATCGACAAGGGGCGCGGGTCCGTTTCCACCCTGCTGGTACAGAACGGCACCCTGCACAAGGGGGATATCGTGCTGGCGGGGCTGCACTACGGCCGGGTGCGGGCGATGCTGGATGAAACCGGCCAGCCGATCGACGCGGCCGGCCCCTCCATTCCGGTGGAGATCCTCGGCCTCGATGGCACCCCGGACGCCGGGGATGAGTTCACCGTGGTCTCCAACGAGAAGAAAGCGCGTGAGGTGGCCCTGTTCCGCCAGGGTAAATTCCGTGAGGTGAAACTGGCCCGGCAGCAGAAAGCCAAGCTGGAAAATCTGTTCGAGAACATGCAGGCCGGTGAGGTCAAGTCACTCAACCTGGTGGTCAAGGCCGATGTGCGCGGCTCGCTGGAGGCGATCGTGCAGTCACTGGAGGAGCTCTCCACCGATGAGGTGAAGGTCAACATCGTCTCCAGTGGGGTGGGCGGTATCGCCGAAACCGATGCCAACCTGGCGCTGGCTTCCTCCGCCATCCTGATCGGCTTCAACGTGCGCGCCGACAACCAGGCCAAGGCGGTGGTCGAGCGGGAGGGGCTGGAGCTGCGTTACTACAGCGTGATCTACGACATCATCGACGACGTGAAGCAGGCGATGACCGGTCTGCTGGCACCGGAGTACCGGGAGCAGATCGTCGGGGTCGCCGAGGTGCGGGATGTGTTCCGTTCACCCAAGCTGGGCGCCATCGCCGGCTGCATGGTGACCGAGGGCACGGTGTACCGTAACAAGCGGATCCGGGTGTTGCGCGACAACGTGGTGATCTACGAGGGCGAACTGGAATCGCTGCGCCGCTTCAAGGATGCCGTGGCGGAAGTGCGCCAGGGGATGGAGTGTGGCATCGGGGTCAAGAACTACAACGATGTACGGGTCGGAGACCAGATCGAGGTGTTCGACACCATTGAAGTGCAGCGCACGCTGTAAACGGAGTATCATGGCACGGGATTTCAAACGAACCGACCGGGTCGGCGACCAGATCCAGCGCGATCTGGCCCGCCTGATCCAGCGCGAGCTAAAAGACCCCCGGCTGGGGATGGTGACCATCAGCCATGTCCGGGTGAGCAAGGATTTCGGCTATGCCGATGTCTATTTCACCGTGCTGGCGCTGGGCGATCAGACCGAAGCGGAGGCGATCGAGAGCTCCCAGGCGGTGCTCAAGAACGCCGCCGGTTTTTTGCGCACGGAGCTGTCGCGGGGGCTCAAGCTGCGGGTGATGCCGCAACTGCGCTTCCATTTCGATGCCACCGTCGCCCGGGGGCGCCATCTGCATGGGCTGATCGAAAAAGCCTGGCAGCAGGAGCTCCAGCGCCCGGATGATGACGAGAGCGGGAGCTGAACCATGGCTCGAAAAACAAAAGGCCGCCCGATAAGCGGTCTTTTTCTGTTGGACAAGCCGGCGGGGCTCTCCTCCAACGCCGCCCTGCAGCGGGTCAAGCGGATTTACGCCGCCGCCAAGGCGGGCCATACCGGTGCCCTGGACCCGCTGGCTACCGGCCTGCTGCCGATCTGTCTGGGGGAGGCTACCAAGTTTTCCCACTATCTGCTGGAGGCGGACAAACGCTACCTGACCACGGCGCGGCTGGGGCAGCGCACCACCACCTGCGACGCCGAGGGGGAGGTGAGCGAAGAAAAGCCGATTCCCGCCCATCTGAGTCGAGCGCAGATTGAAGCGCTGTTGGCGGCCCATTTCAGTGGCGAGATCGAGCAGGTGCCACCGCGCTATTCGGCCCTCAAGCGCAACGGTCAGCCGCTCTACAAGCTGGCCCGCCAAGGGGTGGAGGTGGAGCCCGCGCCGCGCCGGGTAACGGTGCATGAGATCCGGCTGCTGGATATGCGCCCGGGTGAGCTGGAGCTGGAGGTGTTCTGCTCCAAGGGAACCTATATCCGCAGCATCGTCGATGACCTGGGGCGGTTGCTCGGCTGTGGCGCCCATGTCACCGCCCTGCGCCGGCTGCAGAGCGGCCCCTTCCACGCCGATCGGATGGTGACGCTGGAGCGGTTGCAGCAGCTGGCCGAGCCGGCGGAGGCGGGGCAAAACAGCATACAACGGCGGCTGGATGCGCTATTATTGCCGCCCTGGGCCCCGGTCGCCGACCTGCCCCGGCTGGCGCTGCCCCCGGCGCAGGCGGAACGGCTGCGGCAGGGACAGAGGTTGCGGCTCGACGAGCCCCTGCCGGAGGCGGATCAGTTTCTGGCATTCAACGCGGCAACCAGAGAGTTTTTGGGGATCGCCGAGCGCGATGACGGGGGAGCGCTGAAGGGCAAACGGCTGGTCAGCGCCCCCTGAACCGATTGGCATGGGCCAAACTGACGCTGTACTGAAAATATGCTCGGTGCAGCGCGTCTTTCAATCCGCAGTGCAGGTCACTGTGTGCATATTGGTGAGGAGATTTACAATGGCACTCTCTAACGAGCAAAAAGCGCAGATCGTAACTGAATTTGGTCGTGGCCCGGGCGATACCGGCTCCCCCGAAGTGCAGGTTGCGCTGCTGACGGCGAACATCGAAGGGCTGCAGGCCCACTTCAAGTCGCACAAGCAGGATCACCACTCCCGCCGGGGGCTGATCCGCATGGTAAACCAGCGCCGCAAGCTGCTGGATTACCTGAAAGGCAAGGATGCTGACCGCTATCTGGCGCTGATCGGTCGTCTCGGCCTGCGCCGCTGAGCGGTTCCACCCCGAGGCCATACCCCGTGTGGCCTCGGTTTTAGCCACTACCCGTCGAGCGGTACCATCATCCAGCCTGTACTCAGTTGACGATTGACGCAGTCGGCAACCGAGTACCGGCTCGAAAAGCGGTTTGGTTGGTCTGCGGGCGGGAACATATCACCCGAGGAGTTACTCTCGTGCAAGCGATTGGCAAATCATTTCAGTATGGCAAGCACAACGTCACCATCGAAACCGGCAAGATCGCCCGCCAGGCCACCGGCGCGGTGATGGTGACCATGGATGGCGTGCAGGTGCTTTGTACCGTGGTCGGCTCCAAAGAGATGCGTGAAGGGCAGGATTTCTTCCCGCTGTCTGTGCACTACCAGGAAAAATACTACGCCGTGGGCCGCATTCCGGGGGGGTTCTTCAAGCGTGAGGCCCGCCCCTCCGAGAAAGAAACGCTGACCTCCCGCCTGATCGACCGCCCCATTCGGCCGCTGTTTCCGAAAGGGTTTATGAACGAAGTCCAGGTGGTCTGCACCGTGATGTCGGCGGACAAGGTCAATGACCCCGATATCGCGGCGATGATCGGCACTTCCGCCGCGCTGGCGATCTCCGGCCTGCCCTTCATGGGGCCGATCGGCGGGGCGCGGGTCGGTTTCACCGAGGCCGACGGGTATATCCTCAACCCGACCTACGCCGAGCTGGCAACCTCTGAGCTGGACATGGTGGTGGCCGGGACCGCCGATGCGGTATTGATGGTCGAGTCGGAGGCGAAAGAGCTGACCGAAGACGAAATGCTCGGTGCGGTGCTGTTTGCCCATCAGGAGATGCAGGTGGTGATCAATGCCATCAACGAGCTGGTGGCAGAGGCGGGCAAGCCGAAGTGGGAGTGGCAGCCGGCGGCCAAGAACGAAGCCCTGATCGCTCAGGTGCGGGAGCGGGTCGGCGCCGGGATCGCCGACGCCTATCGGATCGCCGACAAGATGCGGCGGCAGACGGCGCTGGCGGAGCTGCGGGCGCAGGCGGTCGAGGCCCTGGCCGGCGGCGAGGCGGGGCAGCCCAGCGACAAGGAGGTTTCCGCCATCTTCAGCGCGCTGGAGAAGGAGATCGTGCGTAACCGGATCATCGCCGGGGAGCCGCGGATCGATGGCCGGGACAGCAAGACCGTGCGTCCGATCAGCATCGAGATCGATCTGCTCAAGGGGGTGCACGGCTCGGCGCTGTTCACCCGCGGCGAAACCCAGGCGATCGCGACCTGCACCCTGGGCACCAGCCGCGATCAGCAGATCATCGATGCGCTGGAGGGGGAGCGCAAGGACCCGTTCATGCTGCACTACAACTTCCCCCCCTACTCGGTGGGGGAAGCGGGACGGATGATGGGGGCCGGACGGCGCGAGATCGGCCATGGCCGCCTGGCCCGGCGCGGCGTGGCGGCGGTGCTGCCCTCCCAGGAGGCGTTTCCCTACACCATTCGTATTGTGTCGGAGATCACCGAATCCAACGGCTCCAGCTCCATGGCATCGGTCTGTGGCGCTTCGCTGGCGATGATGGATGCGGGGGTGCCGCTGAAGGCGCCGGTGGCCGGTATCGCCATGGGGCTGGTGAAGGAGGGTGATCGGTTCGCCGTCCTGACCGATATCCTGGGCGACGAGGATCACCTCGGTGACATGGACTTCAAGGTGGCCGGCACCGAGGCGGGGGTCACCGCCTTGCAGATGGATATCAAGATCACCGGCATCACCGAGGAGATCATGGAGATCGCGCTGGGCCAGGCGCTGGAGGCGCGCAAGCATATCCTGAAAGAGATGGCCAAGGTGATCGGCTATGCCCGCCCCGAGCTGCCGGAGAACGCCCCGGCGATGCAGCTGCTCAAGATCAACCCGGAGAAGATCCGTGACCTGATCGGCAAAGGTGGCGCCACCATCCGTGCGCTGACCGAAGAGACCGGCGCCATGATCGACATCGAGGATGACGGCACGGTGCGCATCTACGCCGACGACAAGGCCAAGGGGAAGGCGGCGCTGGAGCGGGTGATGGCGATCACGGCGGAAGCGGAAGTGGGCCGGATCTACGAGGGCAAGGTGGTGCGGATCGAGGAGTTCGGCGCCTTCGTCAACATCCTGCCGGGCAAGGATGGGCTGGTGCATATCTCTCAGATCGCCAACGAGCGGGTCAAGGCGGTGACCGACCATGTCAAGATGGATGAGGTGGTGAAGGTGAAGGTGCTGGATGTGGATATGCGCGGTCGCATCAAGCTGTCGATGAAGGATCTGGTGGAGGATGAATCGGTCGGCAACTGAAACGTCGCCGAGCGTTCGAGACCCCCTGCCGGTGGACGCCGGCCGGGGGTTTTTGCGTTCAGAGCGGTTGGCGCTCCTCCTGCATCACGCAGTAGATCCGATAGGCGTAGATGGTTGGCAGCACCCCCAGAAACTGCACCAGCAGCAACAGCGCCAGCCGCAGGAGCTCGACCTCGTCCGACAGCCGCCCGATCAGCACGTTGGCCAGCATCAGCAGGCTGAAGATCAGCGCCAGCCCCTGTAGCAGCGGCCAGAAGAATTCGGCGCTGCTCGCCCAGCTGGCGCGCAGGGACTGCATCGGCCCCTTCCCCTCCATGACGCAGTAGAACTCGGCGAAGGCCAGCCGGACGCCGATATAGATGCCCGGCAGCAGCAGGAGCAGCAGGCCGCCGGAGACCGCCAGGGTGGTGAGGAGGTAGGTCAGCAGCAACCGTCCCCAGCAGCTCAGGCTGAGGCTGATCGCCCGGCTGGTGGAGAGGGGGTTCCCCTGCAGCACCGAGTGCATATAGAGCAGGGTGGCGCCCCAGTAGATCGGCATCAGCGCCAGATCCAGCGCCGAGCTGAGAAAGACGCTGGCGGTGCGGGCGGCATCGGTGACCTCGGCGGCGTCGCCGGCGTGCATGATAGGGTACTGCACCAGCGTGATCAGCAGCAGGAAGGGGAGCTGAATCAGGGCCAACCGACCGAGGTGGGTGCGAAAAAAGAACAGGCTGTGGCGAAGGTAATCCGAGGTCATGGGTGGTCCTGGTCGGTTGGTTGGATCGGCTGGCGCAGGCGAACCAGCTTGAAACGGCCATTATCGGCCCAGAGGTGGAGGTCGGTAAAGCGGTGCGCCGCTTTGCGCTCGAGCGGAATGTGCCGGTTGACGACGAAGCAGGCGGTTCCCTGGGGCGCCAACAGCCGCTGCGCCGCCGCCAGAAAACGGTCGGTGAGTTCACCATCGACCCTGAAACCGCTGTGAAACGGGGGGTTGCACAGCAGGGTGTCAAATCGTTGCTGGATGCCGTCGCCGGCGTCACTGGCCACCACCTCGCCCTCGAGGCCGGCACGCTCGAGGTTGTGCCGGCAGGCCAGCAGGGCGGCGGCGTTGTTGTCGGTACAGACCAACCGGGTCTCTGGGCCGGCGGCGTTGAGGGCGAGGTAGCCGAAGCCGCAGCCCAGATCGAGCAGTGAGCCGGACAGGGGCAGGGGCGTTGCCAGCAGGGCGGGCAGCTGTTGGATCAGGAAGGCGCTGCCCTGGTCGATCTTGTTCCAACCGAACAGCCCCGGCTTGGCCCAGTACTCGAAGCGCTGATCGGAGCAGGCCGGGCGCAACCGGGGGTAGTCCTGGTGATCGGGGCACTCGCCCGCCGCGGCGGTGCGCTCGATGGCGGCGCGCCAGCTGCTGCCGCCGAGCTTGCGCTCGTTGCGCGCTCCCCCGAGGCAGCGTTCAGCCGTGCGGGCGTGGCCGCGGATACCGTCCCCCTTGTCACCCAGCAGGAGCAGCTCCCCGCCCGGTGTGAGCAGCCGCCGGGCGGCGCCGATCAGGTGGTGGACCACCGCCTTCTCTTTGGAGACCCGGTAGAGGAGGGTGGTGAAGCCGGCGGCGGGGAGCGGCTCGAGCTCAAAATCGCTGAAGTGGGCCTGCCATCCCTGCTGGCGAAGGCGGCTGATCAGGTCATAGCGGTTGCCCACCACCGTTACGGCCGGGTTGGGCGGGCAGTGGGGGGGCGGGTTGTCATCCACCAGCCAGAGGGTGGGGGTGCGCGCGGCAGCGAGCAGGCGGCGCAGCTCCTGAGCGATCGGGTCGATATCAGACACTGGCGATCTCGCTCGGGGTGAGGTGGCGGTATTGGCCGGGTTCGAGCCGTTCATCGAGCACGATGGCGCCGATCTGCTGGCGGTGGAGTGCCACCACCCGGTTGCCGAGGGCGGCGAACATCCGCTTGATCTGGTGGTAGCGCCCCTCATGCAGGCAGACGCGCGCCTCGCACGGGGAGAGCCGCTCCAGCTGCGCCGGCCGGGTGCGCCGCCGCTCCCCCTGCAGCAGAATGCCTGCGGCAAAGGCGTGCTCCGCGGCGGCGGGGATCGGGTCGCAGGTGGTGACCTGGTAGATCTTGCCGGTGTGGCGGTTGGGGGAGGTGACCCGGTGGGCCCACTGGCCGTCGTCGCTCAGCAGGACCAGCCCGGTGGTGTCCCGGTCGAGCCGACCGCAGATATGCAGCCGTTCCACCCGCGCCATCTCCAGCAGCTCCATCACCGTCGGGCAGGCGGGATCGCGGTTGGCGCAGACCACCCCCGCGGGCTTGTGCAGCATGATGTAGCGGGAAGCGGGCGGCTCCAGCGCCACCCCCTGCAGGCAGACGCGGTCCGCCGTGTCCACCTTGCGACCGGGGTCGCGCTCGGCCGCGCCGTTGACGCTCACCGCGCCGGCGTGCAGCATCCGCTTGACCTCCTTGCGGGAGAGGTCGGTTACGCCGGCGATGTATTTGTCGAGTCGCATGATCTACCTGTACCCTGTCTGAAAGGTGCTAGTATATAGCAGCGAGCGCGATCACCGACAGGGGCCGGAAGCGAGCGGGCTGCGGCGCGATCCGCTGGAATGAACACTCCAAACTTGATGCGAGGCCACCGTGAAGCTTTTCGTCGATAATCTGACTCAACTGGATTTTTCCTACCTTCACCCCGAACGGGGGCTGCTGGGGGAGTCCTGGGCGGTGCAACTGGTACTGGATGGAGCCCTCGACGCCCAGGGGATGGTGTGTGACTTCGGCGTGGTCAAACGCCGGGTCAAACAGTGGCTGGATGACCACCTCGATCACACCCTGCTGGTGCCCACCGAGCTTCCCGGGGTGGAGCTCGAGCAGGGGGGGGAGACCACCGAGGTGCGCTGGCCCTATCCGCAGGGGGGGCGCTTGCGCTGCCTGGCCCCGCGCGAGGCGATTACGCCGCTGGCGGCCGCCGAGATCGAGCCGCTCGGGGTCGCGCAGTGGTGCAAGGAGCAGCTGCGCCCGCTTTTTCCCGGCTCGGTGCAGGCGGTGGAGCTGGCGTTCACCAGCGAGCCGAGCGACGACGCTTACTACTACCACTACAGCCACGGCCTGCAGCAACATGGGGGCAACTGCCAGCGGATCGCCCACGGCCACCGCTCGCGCATCATGATCTACCGCAACGGGCAGCGTGATGAGATGCTGGAGGGGCGCTGGGCGGAGCGGCTGCGGGACAGTTATATCGGCTCGACGGCCCATCTGCGCAGCCAGGCCGACGGCCGCAACCGGTTTGCCTACACCGCGCCCCAGGGGGCGTTCGAGCTGGAGCTGCCGGCGCGCTGCTGCTACCTGCTCGATAGCGAAACCACGGTGGAGCAGATCGCGGCCCACCTGGCCGAGCGGATCAAACAGGAGCACCCGCAGGATGAGGTGGTGGTGCGGGCGTTCGAGGGGATCGGCAAGGGCGCCATCGCCAGCGCCTGAACGGGCCTGGCCGGAAACGAAACAGCCGCCCGCAGGCGGCTGTTTGCGTTGAGACGCTGCTGATCAGGCGCGTTCGATCGCCAGCGCCGTGCCCATGCCGCCACCGATGCAGAGGGTGGCGAGCCCTTTTTTGGCATCCCGTTTGATCATCTCGTGGACCAGGGTCACCAGGATGCGGCAGCCGGAGGCGCCGATCGGATGGCCCAGGGCGATGGCACCACCGTTCACGTTGACGATCTCGGTGTTCCAGCCCAGATCCTTGTTGACCGACATCGCCTGGGCGGCGAAGGCTTCGTTGGCCTCGATCAGCTCCAGATCGTTGATCCCCCAGCCGGCTTTTTCCAGCGCCTTGGTGGTGGCGCTGATCGGGCCGGTACCCATGATGGCGGGATCGACCCCGGCGGAGGCGTAGGCCTTGATGCGGGCCAGTACCGGCAGCCCCAGCGCTTCGGCTTTTTCCGCCGAGCAGAGGATCACGGCGGCGGCGCCATCGTTGATGGTGGAGCTGTTACCGGCGGTAACGGTGCCATCTTTCTTGAACGCCGGGCGCAGCTTGCCGAGGGCCTCCGGGGTGCAGCCGAAGCGGGGCTGTTCGTCGGTGTCGAACACCACCGGATCGCCCTTGCGCTGGGGAATGCTCACCGGAATGATCTCATCCTTGAAGCGACCCGAGGTGATGGCCGCTTCGGCCTTGTTCTGGGAGGCGGAGGCGAAGGCGTCCTGCTCTTCACGGCTGAAGCCGTACTTATCGACGATGTTCTCGGTGGTGATCCCCATGTGGTAGTTGTTGAACGCATCCCAGAGGCCATCGACGATCATGGAGTCGACCATCTTCCAGTCACCCATGCGCACCCCGTTGCGGGAGTTGGGCAGCAGGTGGGGCGCCTGGGACATGCTCTCCTGGCCGCCGGCGATGATCACGTCGGCGTCACCGCAGCGGATCGCCTGGGTGGCCAGCTGCAGGCTCTTGAGGCCGGAGCCGCACACCTTGTTGATGGTCATGGCGGGCACTTCCTGGGGGATGCCGGCGCGGATCAGCGCCTGGCGCGCCGGGTTCTGGCCGCAGCCGGCGGTGAGTACCTGGCCCAGAATCACTTCGTCGACCTCGGCCGGGTTCAGTCCGGTTTTTTGCAGCAGCCCCTTGATCACCTGGGTGCCCAGGTCGGCGGCTGACAGGGGGGAGAGGGAGCCGTTGAACGCGCCCACCGCTGTACGGCCAGCGGCAACGATAACTACATCACGCATAATGGAAGTGCCTCTTTGGTTCGGATGATGATGGATTACGGGCCCAGGGTAGCAGGCGACGGTGAAAAAGATGTTTCAATCGGCGCCGGCTCGGGCTGGGGTATGGGGGCCATGCCGCCCTCTGGTTTTCGAGTCTGCGGTACGGGCCGAGCCGGTGTCAAGTGGAGCGGGGCAAAACCGCCGCCCGCCGCGGCGGGGCGCTCAGATCTCCAGGTTGTCGATCAGGCGGGCGCGGCCGAGGCGGGCGGCGGCCAGAATGACCAGCGGACGATTCTCGCCGGGGGCGGGGGGGAGCAGGGTGTCGCGGCAGAGGATGCGAAAGTAGTCGCGCTGGAAGCCGTGCGCTTCGAGTCGTTGCTGCGCCTGCTGCTCCAGTGCGCTGAAGTCGGTGGCGCCGTTGCGCACCGCGGCGGCGGTCTGGCACAGGGTTTGATAGAGCAGCGGGGCGATCGCCAGCTGCTCCGGCGTGAGGTAGCCGTTGCGGGAGCTGAGGGCCAGCCCATCGGCGGCGCGCTCGGTGGCCACCCCCACGACCTCGACGGGGATGCAGAGATCGCGCACCATTTTACCGATGACGGCAAGCTGCTGGTAATCCTTGCGGCCAAACAGGGCCAGGTGGGGCTGCACGAGGTTGAACAGCTTGCACACCACGGTGGTCACCCCACGGAAATGGCCGGGTCGGCTGGCGCCGCAGTGCAGATCGGAAAGGCCGGGGACTTCCACCAGGGTCTGGTTTTCCTGACCGTCCGGGTAGATCTCGTCGACGCCGGGGGCGAACAGCAGATCGCAGCCGGCGGCCTGCAGTTTTTCCTGATCCGCCGCCAGGGTGCGCGGGTAGCTGTCGAGGTCTTCGTTGGCGCCGAACTGCAGCGGATTGACGAAGAGGGAGGTGACCACGATGTCGGCCCGGCGCCGCGCCGTCTCCACCAGCTTGATATGGCCCCGGTGCAGGTTGCCCATGGTGGGGACCAGAGCGATGGTTTGGCCGGCGCGGCGGGCCGGTTCGAGCGCGGCGCGCAGGGCGGCGCGGGTGGTAACGGTCTGCATCTCACTCGAACCCATGTTCCGGGCCGGGGAAGGTGCCCGCCCGCACCTGGTCGCCGTAGCGGCGAACCGCCTGCTCGATGCTGTCGGCGTCGGCCATGAAATTCTTGACGAAGCGGGGGCGGCGTCCGGGGGTGATGCCGAGCATGTCGTGCAGCACCAGCACCTGGGCGTCGGTGTGGTGGCCGGCGCCGATGCCGATCACCGGGATCGCCACGTTGCGGGTGATCTCCTCCGCCAGCAGGGTGGGGACGCACTCCAGCAGCAACAGGCTGGCGCCGGCGTCTTCCAGCGCCTTGGCGTCTTCGAGCATCTTCAGGGCGGAGTGGCGCTCCCGCCCCTGGACGCGGTAGCCGCCCAGCGCGTTCACCGCCTGGGGGGTCAGCCCCAGGTGGGGGCAGACCGGTACGCCGCGCTCGCTCAGTTTGTGTACGCTCTCACACAGCCAGTCACCCCCTTCCAGCTTGACGATCTGGGCGCCCGCCTGCATCAGCCTGGCGGCGCTCTCCATCGCCTGCTCCGGGGTGGCGTAACTCATGAAGGGGAGGTCGGCCATGAGCATGGCGCCCTGGTTGCCGCGCGCGACGCAGGTGGTGTGGTAGGCCATCTCATCGACGGTGACCGGCAGGGTGCTGCTCTGCCCCTGCAGGACCATGCCGAGCGAGTCGCCGACCAGTATCATCTCGATACCGGCGCTGCTCACCAGATTGGCAAAACTGGCGTCATAGGCGGTCAGGGCGGCAAACTTTTCTCCGGCCTGTTTGCGGGCGGTGAGGTCGTGCAGCGTAATGTTGGCCATGGCTATCCCTTGGTCGGTGTCTGAGCTTGGGGCGATTATACCGGTATCTTTTCCAATGTGCCCAGAGGGCAGTGGCGCAGCAGCGCCTGCAGCGGGCGGCCATCGGGCAGGATCAGCTGCGGTGCCAGTTCCGCCAGGGGCCAGAGTACGAAATGGCGCGTGTAGATGCCGGGATGGGGGACGGTGAGCCGCGGGGTCGCGATCACCCGGTCGCCGTAGAGCAACAGGTCCAGATCGAGGGTGCGTGGCCCCCAGTGGCGGGTGCGCACCCGCCGGTGGGCCTGCTCGATCGCCTGCAACCGATCGAGCAGGGGCTCGGGGGCGAGGCGGGTATCCAGGGCGGCGACCGCGTTGATGTAGTCGGGCTGGTCGGGTGGGCCGAGCGGCTCGGAGCGGTAGAGCGACGAGTGTGCCACCAGCGTGGTGTCAGGCAGCTGTTGCAGCTCCTCGAAGGCGCGGCGCACCTGCTGCAGGGGGTGCTCGAGGTTGCTGCCCAGGCCGATCCAGGCGCGCAGGATGGGGTTATTCATTGCCACCTTCGCCGGGGCGCTCCGCCGGGCTCACCCGGTTGCGGGGGCGGCGCCGGCGCGTGCGGCGCGGCTTCTCATCCTGCGCGGCGGGGGGTATCTCACGGTGGTCGATCGGGTGGGCGGCCTGGTAGTCGGTCCACCACTGGCTCAGCCCCTGCAGTGGCTCGCCGCTGTTCTCACGCAGCAGCAGCAGGTCGTAGGCGGCCCGGAAGCGGGGGTGGGCCATCAGCTGTTCGGCCCGTCTGCCCTGATGGCGCGGCAGGCGCAGCTGCAGCTCCCAGATCTCGCGCACCGGGGTGGAGAAGCGGCGCGGAATGGCGGTGGCGCGCACCTGCTCGGCCAGCACCTGGTTGGCCGCCTCGTGCAGCAGCGGGATCGGGGGCAGGTCGGAGTGCGGCTCCAACTGTTTGATCCTGATCTGCAGCGGATACCAGAGCAGGGCCGCGAACAGGAAGGCGGGGGTGACGCTTTTACCCTGGGCGAGGCGGCGATCGGTGTTGCCCAGGGCGTTGAGCAGCAGGGGTTCCACCGGGTACTCCCCCTGCTCCAGCGCCGCCGCGGTCAGCGGGAAGAGGTAGGCAAACAGGCCAAAGCGCTGCAGTTGCCGGTAGGCGGCCTCGCCGTGGCCGGTTTGCAGCAGTTTCAGCACCTCATCGAACAGCCGCGCGGGGGAGACATTGCTCAGCAGCGCCCCCAGCTCCCGGATCGGCGCCGCGGTGCCCGGCTCCACCTCGAAGCCGAGTTTGGCGGCAAAGCGGGCCGCCCGGAGCATCCGCACCGGATCTTCCCGGTAGCGCTCACGGGCGTCGCCGATCATGCGCAGCTGGCGCTGTTTCAGGTCGGGGTAGCCGTTGGCGAAATCGAGCACGCTGTGGTCGCGCACGTCATAGTAGAGCGCGTTGATGGTGAAATCGCGCCGCAGGGCGTCCTCCTCGATGGTGCCGTAGACGTTGTCGCGCAGTATCATGCCGGTGGCGGCGGTGCGGGCCTGGTCGTGGGTGGCCTCCTCCTGGTCGTGGGAGGCCCTGAAGGTGGCGACCTCGATCACCTCGCGGCCAAAGCGGACATGCAGCAGTTTGAAGCGGCGGCCGATCAGGCGGCCCCGCCGAAACAGCTCTTCCGCCTGTTCGGGGTGGGCGGAGGTGGCGATGTCGAAATCCTTGGGGGTGTGCCCCAGCAGCAGGTCGCGGATGCAGCCGCCGACGAGGTAGCTCTCGAAGCCGGCGTCCTGCAGGCGGTAGATCACCTTCATCGCGTTGTCATCCAGCAGGCGGCGGGGGATCTGGTGTTCCGACTCGGGGATGACGCGGCGCGCCCCCAGGGGCAGCGGCCGTTCGCCGCTGGCGGGTGGGGGGGGCTCCTGCCGTGGTGATGGGCTGACGGGATCGGGTGCATGGCGGCGGCTGAACAGGATCAAAGCCGCCAGGGCTGCTGCGGCGAGTGCGAGCGGGATGAGAGTCAGAGTGTTGGACATCGGTTACGGAAAGTCCCTGTAATGGCTGATCACGGAGGGGGCATCATAACACCTGCCAGGGGCTGGCATAAGGCTGAAGCGGTTGCGATGTGGGGTTTGCTGAGGTGAGACAATCAGGGTGGGTGTCGGTCGTAAAGTGGCACCAAGGGGTTAGCTTGTTGTTGTTCTTCCTGAAAGCATTCAAGGGAAATGCTGCAGTACCACTCTATCGACCGACCAAGCCTCATTGTTATTTTTATTCGAGGCGGTTCACTCATCCACAGGGCCATTGTTATTTTTATTGCCGGCGCTGCTTCAGGGTGTCGTTGTTGTTGTTGTGCCTGTAATAAAGCAGGTCTCGTGCCAAAAATTATAACTTATTGATTTTGTTTGACTTTGGTATTTTTTGTCAGGCCATTTTGGCCGTTTTGGCAACGAAGTGTTACCGAATGTCACGTCCTGTGGGCGGGGGTGGGTAGTCGGGTAACAGGTGGGGCCGTTGGCACCGCTCACCCCCTGGGTTTGCGCGGGATACCCAGTTTCTGGCGCCGCTCCCAGAGACTTTTGCGGCTGATGCCGAGGGTTTTGGCCAGCTCGGTTTCACTCATCTGGTCCTGATTTTCCAGCACGAAGCGCTGGAAGTAGTCGTCCAGGGAGAGGTCGGTGCGGCTCTGGGCGGGGGCGCTGCCGCTGTCCGCTCCCGGAAGCGGGCGCTCGGCGTACTCGCTCTCCAGCTCGGCCAGGCTTTGCTGCTCCAGTTCGA
Organism: Pseudomonadota bacterium; assembly: GCA_034189745.1. GTDB lineage: Bacteria > Pseudomonadota > Gammaproteobacteria > Pseudomonadales > Balneatricaceae > Marinobacterium. The sequence goes on along the minus strand of JAXHUI010000042.1, from coordinate 3,536 downwards.
GCCCCAGCAGGTCGGGGGTGATCTGGCGGCCATCGGCCAGAATGACCGCCCGCTCGATCGCGTTTTCCAGTTCGCGCACGTTGCCGGGCCAGTGGTAGCGGCGCAGCAGGGTCAGCGCCTCGGGGGTGAAGTGGAGCGGCCCGCAGCCCAGTTTGTGCGCTTGTTTGGCGAGGAAGGCCTGGGCCAGCTCCAGAATATCCTCGCCCCGCTCCCGCAGGGGGGGCATACGCAGTTCCATCACGTAGAGGCGGTAGTAGAGATCCTCCCGGAACTGGCCGGAGCGGGCCCGGCTCTTGAGATCGCGGTGGGTGGCGGCGATCAGGCGCACATCCACCTGCAGCGGCTGCACCGCCCCCACGCGGCGAATCTCCCCCTCCTGCAGGAAGCGCAGCAGGCGGGCCTGGGCCTCCAGCGGCAGCTCCCCGATCTCGTCCAGGAACAGGGTGCCGCCATCGGCGGCCTCGATCAGGCCGCTGCGCCCGCTGGTGGCGCCGGTGAAGGCGCCCTTTTCATGCCCGAACAGCTCAGACTCGATCAGCGTCTCCGGGATGGCGGCGCAGTTGACGCACACCATGGGGCGGTTGGCGCGGTTGCTCTGTTCGTGGATGGCGCGGGCGACCAGCTCCTTGCCGGTGCCGGATTCGCCCAGGATCAGCACGGTGGCGTCGGTGCGGGCGACCTTGCCGATACGGCGGTAGAGCTCCTGCATCGCTTTGCAGGAGCCGATGATGCGGGTCTGCTCCGGTTGCTCCCCGCCCTCGTTGCCGTCAGCGCTGGCGCCGTTGCGGGGTTGAGCCAAAATGGCGGCCACGGTTTTCAGCATCTCGTCGTGGTCGAACGGTTTGGCGATATAGTCGACGGCGCCGAGCTTCATGGCGTCCACGGCGGAGCGCAGGCTGGCATAGCTGGTCATGATCAGCACCGGCACCCCCCCGGCCCGCTCGATCAGGTCGGTGCCGGGGGCGCCGGGGAGTCTCAGGTCGGTGATGATCAGATCGAACCGTTCCAGACTGAAATTGTCGCAGGCGTCGGCCACCGAGCCGGCATCGCTGACCGTGTAGCCGTTTTTTTCCAGCAGACGCTTGAGCGCTGAGCGGATGATGGTTTCATCCTCGACGATCAGAATTCGACTCATCCGGACACACTTTCTCCATTGGCAGCCGGTGACGCGGAGGGATTTTCCTCGTTCAGCCGGGGTAAGGTGATGATGACCTGGGTGCCGTTGTTCTGCTTTTTGTTGGCCGGGCTAAGAATCTCGATACTACCATAGTGCTGCAGGATGATGTTGTAGACCAAAGGCAGGCCGAGGCCGGTGCCGCGGCCGGGGTCTTTGGTGGTGAAGAAAGGCTCGAACAGGTGGTTGAGGTGCTCCGGGGCGATGCCGCTGCCCTCGTCGGTGATGCGCAAAGTGATGCTGGTATCGCTCGCCTGCGCCCCGATCTCGACCCGCCCCTGGGGGGGGGAGGCGTCGCTGGCGTTGTTGAGCAGGTTGACGAACACCTGCAGCATCAGCTGCAGATCGCCCCGGATCTGCAGCGCCGGGTCGACCTGGTTGATGAAGCGCTGCGGTCGGTTGTGGCTATCGAGGGTGACCAGATGGATCGCCTCGTCGATGCAGTCTCGCAGCGGCACCGGCTCGAACTGCTCCGGCCCCCCCTGATGGCCGGTGTGGGCGAACCGCACCAGCGATTGCACGATGCGGTTGATGCGGTGGGTCTGGTCGATGATCTGATCGCCGGCCTCCAGCACCGCCGGGTGGTCGGTTTCCAGCTTCAGATTTTGCGCCAGGCAGGCGATCCCGGTGACCGGGTTGCCGATCTCGTGGGCGACCCCGGCGGCGAAGCGGCCGATGGAGGCGAGCCGTTCACTGTGGGCCAGCCGGCGGGCCATCATCTGGTGTTCGGTCTCATCCTCGATCAGCAGCACCTTGCCCTGGGCGGGAGTGTCATCCAGGCGTGCCTTGTGCAGGCTGAACCAGCGCTGCTCGCCCCGCAACTCGAGCATCTGCGCCGCCTGGTGCAGGCTGTCGTTGTCGGCAAACGCTTTCAGCAGCTGGCTCCATGGTGGGGGCAGTTGCGCCAGCGAGTTGCCCAGGGTCTGTTCGGCACTGAGGCCGGTGAACCGCTCCAGCTCCGCGTTCCAGAACAGGATGCGCTGGTCGGCATCGAGGGTGCACACGCCGATGGGCAGCCGCTGCAGGGTGGCGCGATGGTAGCGTCTGAGCTGGTCCAGCTCGGCGGCCAGGCCGGAGAGGCGCTGATCGTAGCTCTCCAGCAGCTGCTCCAGCAGGTGGATCTCCCGCGCTTTGTAGTCGGAGCCGCCATCGATCTCCAGCGGTTGCAGCAGCGCGGTGGCCTCCACCGGCCCCAGCAGGGCGGAGAGGTTCTGCTCCAGTTGGGTGCGCAGGCGCAGGCTGTCCAGCGGGCGCAGCTGCTCCGGGTCCAGCTGCAGGGCGTGCATGGCGCGTCGGACTTCGTTTTGGGCCGATTCAGCCCCCAGCCGGCGGCTCAGGCGGGCGACGAACTCCGCTTCACTGGCGGCGGCTTTGCCCAACGCCCCCAGGGGGCGGGGCATCACGTTGAGCACGCACGCCTCGGCGGCCTGCCGCTCCTCTTCGCGGCCGGGAAACAACAGCGAGCCGAAGATCAACAGCGCCGTATTGAGCAGCACGGAGAGCAGCGCCACCCAGTACCACTGGCTTGGGGCGCCGGCGTCCAGCGGCGTGCCGTCGTGCAGCAGCATTGGTAGCAGCATGCCCGCCAGCCAGAGGCCGATTCCGGCCGCCAGGCCCAGCAGGAAGCCGGTGCGGCTGGCGCCGGGCCAGTACAGGGTGGCCAGCACCCCGGGCAGAAACTGGAGAAACGCGATGAAGGCCAGCAGCCCCAACTGATTGAGGGAGTAGTGCTGGCCGATGAGGCGGAAAAAGAGGTAGCTGCCCAACATCACCGCCACGATGATCAGCCGCCGCAGCCACAATAGCCAGGTGTGGAAGCGGATATGCACCGGCACCCGCAGCAGCGGCAGCACCACATGGTTTTGCAGCATCGACGCCAGCGCCACGGTGGCCACGATGACGATGCCGCTGGCGGCGGAGAGCCCGCCGATGAAGGCCAGCAGGCTGAGCCAGGGCAGCTGCAGGTTTTGCCCCAGCTGCAGCAGCAGGTATTCCGGGTTGGCCACAGCCCCGTGCTTCATGCCGGCCCAGAGAATCGGGGGAACGGCGATGGCGAGCAGCAGCAGGAAGAGGGGGATCCCCCAGCTGGCCCGGTAGAGGCTTGCGGTGGGCAGGTTTTCGGTGAAGGCGATATGGAACATGTGCGGCATGACGAAGGCGGAGGCGAAAAACGCCAGCAGCATGATCTGCCAGTGGCGGGTGTCCGGCGGCCGCTGGAGCCGTTGCAGCGCCTGGGGGTTGTGCTGCAGCCACTGCGTCAGGCCATCGACCCCGCCCAGCACCGCCCAGAAGGCGTAGGCCGCGATCAGCAATAGGGCGATCAGCTTCACCAGGGATTCCAGCGCGATGGCGAACACCAGGC